>JAITIA010000179.1 GCA_031279695.1 Prevotellaceae bacterium
AACCGACGCAAACATTCCCCTCTTTTGGAGGGGCAGGGGAGGTTCCTGCCAATCCTGCAAATCTTAATAAAATCAAGGTTCAGACCACCGCCGCAAACATTCCCCTTTTTTGGAGGGGCAGGGGCAGGTTCACAAAAATCATCAAAATCACCTTAAAATCACAGTTCAGACAATTGGCGCAAGCACTAATCACTAATCATTAATTTTTCAGTTCTTTACGGCAATTGTTAATAACTTCTTAATAAAAAGATGCCGCCGGTTTGGATTGTTCGTTATAACTTGCGCCTGTTTTTTAACGGAAAAAAATGGCTTAATGCTGTATTATATAGTGAATTATGAACGAAAAAAAAGAAGTCAAAAACGAGATTTTTACTTACGACGAGTGTCTGAAGGCAAGTATTGACTATTTCAAAGGCGACGAGTTTGCCGCCACAATCTGGGTTAGTAAATATGCCCTCAAAGACTCGTTTGGCAACATTTATGAACGTACTCCGGACGACATGCACCGCCGTCTGGCGAAGGAAATTGTCAGAATAGAACGGAAGTACGCAAACCCTGTCGATGAAACAGATATCTACAATCTGTTTAAGGATTTTTCCTTTCTCGTCCCCCAGGGCGGTCCAATGACCGGTATCGGTAACGAATATCAGATAGCCTCGCTGTCGAATTGTTTTGTTATCGGACACGACAAACCCGCCGATTCATACGGCGGCATAATGCGGCTCGACGAAGAGCAGGTGCAACTGATGAAACGGCGCGGCGGCGTAGGACACGACCTGTCGGACATCCGCCCCAAAGGTAGCCCCGTGCTCAACAGCGCCCTCACATCCACAGGAATAGTGCCTTTTATGGAACGTTTCTCGAACTCGACCCGCGAAGTTGCTCAGGACGGCAGACGCGGCGCTCTGATGCTGTCGATTTCGATAAAACATCCCGATTCGGAAAACTTTATCGACGCCAAACTTGAACAAGGAAAAATTAGCGGAGCAAATATTTCGGTGCGTATCGACGACGAATTTATGCGCTGCGCACTCAACAATACGCCTTACGTCCAACAATATCCTGTCGATTCGGACAATCCCAAAGTGAAAAAGGAAATCGACGCCTCCAGCCTGTGGAAAAAAATTATCCACAATGCATGGCAATCGGCAGAACCCGGTGTGCTGTTCTGGGATACCATTATACGCGAATCGACGCCCGACTGCTATGCCGATCTCGGTTTTAAAACGGTATCGACCAACCCCTGCGGCGAAATCCCGCTTTGCCCCTACGACAGCTGCCGCCTGATGGCTATCAATCTGTATAATTATGTAATCGACCCTTTTACCGCCGCCGCGCGATTCGATTTCGACGCCTTCCGCAGCCATGTCCACAAGGCAATGCGCATAATGGACGATATTATTGACCTCGAACTGGAAAAAATTGACGCCATTCTTGCAAAAATCGGCAACGATCCCGAAACGCCCGAAGTGAAGCGCGTGGAAACACTGCTCTGGGAAAAAATCAAACAAAAAGCAATCAGCGGACGCCGCACAGGGCTGGGTATCACCGCCGAAGGCGATATGCTTGCCGCACTCGGCTTGCAGTATGGAACAGACCGTGCAACCGATTTTGCCGTCGAAGTGCAGAAAACCCTCGCCATGGAAGCCTATCGCCAGTCGGTAACGCTGGCACGCGAACGCGCTCCATTTTCGATTTACGACTCGATACGCGAAAGAAACAACCCGATGATACAGCGTATCGCCGAAGCCGACCCCGCACTTTATGAGGAAATGAAAACCTATGGTCGCAGAAATATTTCGATGCTAACCATCGCGCCAACAGGCACAACCAGCATCATGACCCAAACAACCTCCGGCATCGAACCCGTTTTTTTGCCCGCATACAAACGCAGTAGAAAAGTCAATCCCAACGATAAAGAGGTGAAAATAGCATACCGCGACTCCAACGGAGATACTTTTGAGGAATATTATATCCTTCATCACAAGTTTCTGACCTGGGCCGAAACCGCCGGATACGGCGTTGACGCAATCAAACAATATTCAACCGAAGAAATGGACGCGCTGATAGCCAAATCGCCTTACTATAAATCCACATCGGCGGATATCGACTGGGTGAGCAAGGTCAAAATGCAGGGACGGATGCAGAAATGGGTCGATCATTCGATAAGCGTAACAGTCAATTTGCCCGCCGAAGTTACCGAAAATCTGGTAGCCCAAATCTACAAAACAGCCTGGGAATGCGGATGCAAGGGTATCACAATCTATCGCGACGGCTCACGCGGGCGGGGCGTTATGGAAGCCGACAAAAAAAAGGAAGAAGCCGCCGGCATCTTCCCCAAAGTGCGTCCCGAATCGCTCGAAGCATCCATTATCCGCTTTAAAAACAAACACGACCAGTGGATTGCCTTCGTGGGGCTGTACGAAGGTCGCCCGTATGAAATATTTACAGGAATTATCGACGACGAAATCCGCACACTGCCAAAACTTGTAACCTCCGGTAAAATTGTGAAGGATAAAATCGACGGAAATACAGTCTATCACTTTCAGTGGGTCGATAAATATGGATATACCAACACTTTGGGCGGAATATCGCACATGTTCAACAAAGAATTTTGGAACTATGCCAAACTGATTTCAGGAGTGCTGCGCAACGGTATGAATATTGTTGATGTAGTGAACCTTGTACACGGCCTCGAACTCGACAGCGAAACCATCAATACATGGAAAAACGGCGTCGAACGAGCCCTCAAACTCTTTATCCCCAACGGCACAAAAGTATCGACAGGAGAAAAATGCCCGCAGTGCGGCTCTTCCGCCCTCATTTTTGCAGAAGGCTGCCTGAAATGTAACGACTGCGGATATTCGAAATGTTAGTGATTAGTGATTAACGATTAGAGATTAACGATTAGTGAAAATAAATATAAATTTTTAAAAATATATTGATTATGATGACAATAAATCGACGCCGATTTTTAGAACTGATGGCGCTGTCGAGCGCAGGCTTGCTTGGCTCGCGATACCTGCCGGCACAAACTGTAACCAATAATTCGTCGCCCTCCGACTCGCCGCCGGTGCTGCAATGCCCCACCGAAACGGGCATCACGGTTGTGTGGGCAGTGTCGCGCTCCGCCACCGGAACGGTTGAGTACGGAACAGCGCCCGATAAACTCGACCGCACGGCTCATGGCGATATTTTTGGGCTGAAACCCTTTAATTCCCGATTTTTACAGGTACGCATCGACGGGCTGAAACCAAATACTCGATATTTTTATCGAACCGTTACCCGCCCAATGAAATTCGAACACGCCTATTCCATAAAACAGGAAGAGCCGGTTGCGGGCGAGGTGTTTTCGTTTGAAACCTCCGGAGCGGGAACCCGGAGCGGAACATTTTCAACAATCAACGATACTCACAACAATCAATCGACGCTGAAACTGCTCACCGACCGGCTCAAACAAATCAACTCGTCATATACCGTCTGGAATGGCGATTTGGTGGATAGTTTCGACAACGAAAATATCGCGGTCGAAGCAGTGCTGCGACCGGCAAACGCGGCTTTTGCCGCCCAAAATCCAATGCTTTTTGTACCCGGTAATCACGACTATCGCGGCGAGTGGGCAAGAAATACCCCGCAGGCGTTGCCCGCATGGGAACACAACGACCCGAAAGATAAAAAATTCGGACGCAATTTCGTAGTCCGCACCGGTCCGCTGGCGCTCATAGGGCTCGATACCGGCGAAGATAAACCCGACCGGCATCCGGCATGGGCGGGATTGTCGTATTTTGAACCCTATCGCGTGGGTCAGCGCGACTGGCTCGAACGAGCGCTGAAAAGCAAAGCAGTGGCGTCGGCGTCATTCGTGGTCGCCTTTTGCCATATTCCCCTGTTCTCGCCCGACCCCAACGCCAATGGCGGCGATACTCTCGAAGGATATGCCCGCTTTCAGCGTCAGGCAAACGAACTGTGGAGCCCGCTGCTATCAAAATACGGCGTTCAGGCGCTTATAACCGCACATACACATCGCTTTAAATATTTTCCTGCCGACCAAACACGCAAATGGACGCAAATATCCGGCGGCGGACCACAAAATACCAGCACCGTGATACACGGCAAAGCCGAAGGTAATACCCTCGAAATAATTGCCGACGACGTAATCGGTAACAAAGAACTCGGTCGCTGGCAATTTAAAAAAAGATAGTCAGTGATTAATGATTAGTGGTTAGTGATTAGTGATTAGTGATTAGTTCTGCGGCGGCAGTCTGAACTGTGATTTTAGAGTGATTTTAATGATTTTTGTGATTGTTTGCGGCGACAAAGTCCCGCAGGGACGACACTTTATTAACCGTAGGCTTTAGCCTACGGCAGGTTTGTTCGGACGAGGCTCTGCCTCGTCCGGTTTATCTTGGCAGGCTGTGCCTGCCAACAAAAATGCAAATGCAGGCACAGCCTGCGTAGATAGAGCGGACAAGGTAGAACCTTGTCCGAACAGCAGGGACGATACCGGCATAACCGACGATTGAACATTCCATATAAAAAGTGTCGTCCCTGCGGGACTTTGGATTGCTATGACATGCATTTCATAATAATGGTTATACTGGGAATTGTGTGGAAAATCCATATAACCCTTATTTCCAAAGGTGCCCTTAGTAGAGACGCTCTTAATCGCGTCCTTACACCCTTATTCCCTTATTATTTCCTCTGAAAAAATAAGGGCGATTTACGTTGGGTATCAGGGCTACTTAGTATCTGTCCATAAAGTCGGTCGAAATATGATTTTGAAGTGAAAGGCGGAGCAATCAAGCAATCCGCAGGATTGCATCGCTCGGTAGAATCGGTTGCCAAAGAATATTTTGCATCCCGCAGGGATGCAAATGCGTGTGTGTGATGATGTTCTACCGAGCGATGCATCTCTACGAGATGCAAACACCGCAGCCGCCATGCGAATGGCACAGCCCTCTGCTAAGCACATTGTATTAACATTATATATGTGTTTTGACTTTATAGACAGACACTATTTATCTCGCATCCATAGATTTAAGTTTCTAAGATAAATTGTAACGGGCTGTATCGCCTCAATTTTTTTCAACAAAAAAAGCGCCCTTTAAGATTGTTCGGGGAGAACAACAAGAGGACGCTTAATTATGAAAAACTTAACTTACACGGCGCAAAAGTATGAAAATATTTCTTATTATTATCAAAAAATATTTCTTATCATTGATTATCATTTGATTATATTTGATGTTTTTGAGGCAATACGCTCGTTTTTTTAAGGCATACAGGCGAAATATCTGCAATTTTCAACCCTGTTTTGGGTTGAAAAAATCGAGACTTCATCCATAAAATTGCGATTAAAAAAAACATTCGTAACTTTGCGCCCGATTAGTTAAGATTTTTTTTTTAGTATTTAATGATAATAATCAAAGACAGACGGCTATTAGTGTCAGGCAAAAATTGTGGCGACCTTCTATTTGCAACAGACCGAAATAATTTTTTTCGCAAATCTGACTGCAATGCTGTCGGCTGCAAAATATTCAATCCCACGAAAAATATCAAAACATAAAAAATAAAAGAAAATGAAAAGAAATTCAATTTTAGTGGCTGTTGCAGCCTTTTTTCTTACGCTCGGCTCGTGTAGTGCGCGTAAAGAGCCGGTCGATTTTGTGAACCCTTATATGGGCAATATCAGTCATTTACTGGTGCCAACCTACCCGACGGTGCATTTGCCCAACAGTATGCTCAGGGTTTATCCCGAAAGGGGCGATTTTACTTCCGACCGGCTGCATGGACTGCCGGTGGTGGTTACCAGCCATCGGGGAAGTTCGGCGTTTAATATCAGCCCCGTAGCCGACGGCGCGGCGATGCATTCAATTGTCAGCTACTCGTTCGACAATGAAAAAATATCCCCTTATCGCTATTCCGTCTATCTCGACGAGGACGGAATTGAGGTCGATTATGCCCCAGCCCGACAGTCGGGAATTTATCGGCTGCAATTTCTCAAAGGCAAGGGTAATAACAAAATAATTGTTAATACCCGAAACGGAAAATTGGAAACCGACGGACAGACTGTTTATGGACATCAGGGTATTGGCGGCTCAACCCGTGTCTATCTTTATCTTGAAACGGAACAAAAGGCGAAATCCGCAGGAGCGCTTAGCCGTCAGAAGATTGATACTGACCGTCGCAGCGTCGAAGGACACAACGAAGCTATTGTGCTGGAGTTCGACGAGCCGGAAATTCGTCTCCGTTACGGCGTTTCCTTTATTAGCAGCGAGCAGGCGAAGAAAAATTTGCATCGCGAAATGAGCGCATGGAGCGTGGAACAAACCGCAAATGCCGGTCGGAAGGCGTGGAACGACGCGCTGGGAAAAATTGAAATCGACGGTGGCGACGACAATAGCAAAACCGTGTTCTACACTTCGTTGTACCGTGTTTATGAGCGCATGATAAATATCTCGGAGGACGGTCGTTACTACAGCGCAACCGATAATCAGGTGCACGACGATGGCGGTAAAGATTTTTATACCGACGACTGGATTTGGGATACCTATCGCGCCGCGCATCCTCTGCGGGTTTTGATTGACCCCGACGGCGAAATCAACATGATACGCTCGTATATCCGTATGGCGCAGCACAGCAGCGACGGATGGATGCCCACTTTTCCCGAAATTACCGGCGACTCGCACCGCATGAACGGAAATCATGCCGTTTCCGTTATCTGGGGCGCTTACTGTAAGGGTTTGCGCGATTTCGACCTCGACGCGGCATACAAAGCCTGCAAAGCGGCGCTCACAGAAAAATCGCTGCTCCCGTGGACTAAAATTCCCAATACCGAACTCGATATTGTTTATCAGCAAAAAGGCTATTATCCAGCCTTAAACACAGGCGAAAAGGAGTATGTGAATCAGGTGAGCAGAGGCGAAAAACGTCAGTCGGTTGCCGTTACTCTGGGCGCTTGTTACGACGATTGGTGCTTGGCGCAGATTGCCCGCGAATTGGGCAAAACCGACGATTACCGCCATTTTCTCAACCGCTCGTACAACTATCGCAATATCTATAATCCCGAAACGGCGTTTTTTCACCCGAAGGACAGCGCCGGCAACTTTGTTACGCCTTTCGACTATCGTTTTTCCGGCGGTCAGGGCGCACGCGACTACTACGACGAAAATAATGGCTGGACGTATCGCTGGGACGTGCCCCACAATCCCGCAGATTTGATTGCTCTGATGGGCTCAGCCGACAAGCTCGCCGAGCATCTCGACCGAACTTTCCGCGAATCGCTCGGAAAAGGCAAGTACGATTTCTATGCGCAGCTGCCCGACCAAACCGGCAACGTAGGGCAGTTTTCGATGGCAAACGAGCCTTCGCTGCATATACCTTATTTATATAACTACGCCGGTCGTCCATGGAAAACGCAAAAGCGGATACGGATGCTGCTCAAACAATGGTTCCGCAACGATTTGATGGGCGTTCCGGGCGACGAGGACGGCGGTGGACTATCGTCGTTTGTGGTATTTTCGGCAATGGGTTTCTATCCGGTGATACCTGCATCACCAACTTATATCATTGGCAGCCCGTTGTTTAAAAGCGTGAAAATACATCTCGCCAACGGCAAAACTTTTACCATAGAAGCAAAAAACTGTTCCGACGACAATAAATATATACAATCGGCAACATTGAACGGCGAGGCGTGGAACAAGTCGTGGTTCGAACATAAAGATATGGCAAACGGCGGTAAATTGATACTCGAAATGGGCAAAACAGCCAACAAAAACTGGGGCGTCGCACCACCGCCGCCATCTGCGGAAGGAATGATTAAGTGATTTTTGATTGACGATTTTTGATTGACGATTTTTGATTGACGATTTTTGATTGACTTGCAACCGGAATCGTTGTTTCTAAACACGGAATATCGGGATTGTGAAAAATGCCAATTATTCCTGTCGCAATGCAGACGGGAGTGCGTCTTGCGCTCTCTGTGAAACTCTCTGTGAAACTCTGTGTGTCTCTGTGTGTCTCTGTGTCATAAAATTACACAGAGTTGCACAGAGTTGCACAGAGTTGCACAGAGTTGCACAGAGTTGCACAGAGTTGCACAGAGTTGCACAGAGTTACACAGAGTTGCACAGAGCCTACAACTGCCGCCGCAGGCATTAATCACTAAAAATTAAGGTTATTACAAAATAAATTTTGTCAAATCAAAAATAAGTTATACTTTTGCGCCCTGAGAATATTTACATAATTAACAGTAAAATTAATGGATATTAAAGTAAAAACATCGTTATCGGACACATTGTGTCTCTTGTTTAAAGCGCCCTTATTGCGTGTTTTAAGCCTTGTGGCGGCATGTCTGCGATTTTTTGGCTTTTACCCCCCCCCCCCACTTACAAATCGCTCATAATAAGCGATTTTGACGCATATTTCAAAATATTGATACTGAAAAATATCCTTGCGGCGATAATCCCTTGCAAAGATGTTGTTGTACGTGGAAATTTTCTGCGGCATGGAAGTTTTTTTTCTGTGCACAGGAAGTTTTTTTTCTGTGCACAGGAAGTTTTTTTTCTATGCACAGAAAATTTTTTTTCTGTGCACAGAAAATTTTCTTCCTGCGGCATGGAAATTTTCTTCCTGCGGCATGGAAATTTTTTTCTGTGCACAGAAAATTTTCTTCCTGTGCACAGAAAATTTTCTTCCTGTGCACAGAAAATTTTCTGTGCACAGAAAATTATCTTCCTGTGCACAGAAACTTTTCTTCCTGTGCACAGAAACTTTTCTTCCTGCGGCATGGAAATTTTCTTCCAAGAGCCTGGAAATTCATGCCCGTCTTTATCTGGCAGTTG
>JAITIA010000236.1 GCA_031279695.1 Prevotellaceae bacterium
TGATGACGATCCGGTCGGCGGTGATCTCTACGATGCCGTAAGCATTTTCGGCTTCCGTTTCAACCATTCCTTCGGTGGTGATGCACGGAATGTGGCTGTACGTCCCGAAGTCTCCCGAATGGTGATGGCCGCTGATGACGGCTTTTACGCAGGGAAAGGCTGACAACACAGCCAGAATCTCCCGGTCGTTCAACGCCGTTAATCCGGGCGCTGCATAAAGCGGATGATGCGAGCAGACGATTACCTTTTCGGCTTTCCTGTCGGCCACGGCGAGTTCGTTTTCCAGCCATTCCAGCTGTTTTCGGCTCACGCCGCCGTTGTAGGGCGCTCCGTTTGTGCGGTTGGTTTCGCGAAGGTGTTGCATCATGCGTTCCAGTTCCTCCGCCAGCGGCGTTCCGGCGACGTTGGCATAGGCGGATACTTCGTTCGTATTCAGCATAACAAACCGCCAGCCTTCCCGCGTAAACGAGTAGTACGAAGCCGGCATACCCAGGCGGGCGTACAGCGCCTCGTTGTCGGCAACGCCGTCGTAATCGTGATTGCCGGACGTGTTGTACACCGTGCCGTTCAGCGTGTTCAGGCGAGACAGCACGGCGGTCAGGCTTTTGTCCGTATCCCGATCTGTGAGGTCTCCCAGGTTAACGACGAATGAAACGTTTTCCTGATTCAGGTCGGCCACGCAGGCGTCCAGTTTTTTCAGCGAATTCCGGTAGAACCGGCTTCCCTGCGTTTCGCAATCGCAGTATTGAATATCGGCCACCAGTCCGAAGCGGATGCTTTCCGACGGTTTCTGCGCACACGTTATCAGGCCGAAACAGCCGGATAACATACTCAAAAGGGTAAACAGATGCAGTCTTTTCATGTCTGTTGTTTGTTAAAAGTAATGGGGTAAGGATTCCTGTTTTTATGGGCCTGTTACGCGGTTCGGCTGGCGCCGGCTGTTTTTGGGGGAGTTTGCACTGTTGCAGTCTGCAAAGCGCAGTTGTTTTGAGAGGTGCATCCATGTTAAACGGGGGAGAAACCCGGTTGCGTTTCTCCCCCGTCTTTGGGTTATTATCTGGCCACCCGTTCGAGCCACCTGACCATCAGCAGCATCACCAGCATGGATGCGCCGCAGGCGACGGCAAAAACCAGCCAACATGCCCACAGCGATACGGAGGTATAAAGTATTCCGCCAATGAATAACAACAAGTTGCCTATGGCGGTGGCGGCAAGCCAGCAGCCCTGCATTAGTCCCTGCAAATGCGGCGGCGCCACTTTCGACACAAACGACAGTCCCAGCGGCGAGATGAACAGTTCGGCAACCGTCAGGATAAAATACATGCCTACCATCACCCAAGGAGTTATATACATGAGTTTCAACTGGTAGGACGACATGCCGGAGAGCGCGTCTTTGGCGGGCAACGCCACCGAACAGAGTAGCAAAAACACGTAAGCCAGCGCGGCGATACCCATGCCGATGCCTATTTTGCGCGGCGTGGACGGTTCGATGCCTTTTTTGCGCAGCGTGCCAAATATCCACATGATGAGCGGTGTAAGCAGCACCACAAAGAAGGGATTGACGCTCTGGAATAGTTCGGGACCTTTGAGCAGTGTGAAACCGAGGTTTATTTTGATAGCGTCCAGATTGATATAGTCGCGTGCAAAATATGTCAGCGAATAGCCGTTTTGGTGGAACGAAAACCAGAAAAATATCACAATGCCAAACACGGCAAACAATGCCCAAATTCGCTGTTTGATTTCCGTTGCGCTGATTTTGATTTCTTCTTTGGTGGCGGCGGCGGCGGTTTTCTGTTTCGGGTTGGGGAAAATCTTTTTATTCTTCACGTAGATAATCAGCGAAATAAACATGGCAACGATGGCTGCCATGAATGCATACTGAAATCCTCGATTGAAAACGTCTAAATAGTTATTGCAAAAGGCTGTCAGGTCGATATTTCCTTGCTGAACAATTGTTGCATTGCCGGCATATTGTTGCAGATTGGCAAGGTTGGTTGCTTCCATTGCATTGCCCTGAGCCAGATATTTATGGCACAGTTCGGGCAGGGCGGCGTTGTAGTTGAAATTGTTTACTTTGAGCCACCAGTTGCGCAAGCCGACGGCGATAAAGGGGGCAAAAAATCCGCCTACATTGATAAACATATAAAAAATCTGAAAGCCTGCATCTCTGTGTTTTGTGTACTGCGGATTGTCGTACATTTGCCCTACCAGCGCCTGCAAATTTCCTTTAAACAGCCCGTTGCCAAAAGCAATAACAAAAAGCCCGACGCAGGTAAGCGTCAGATACAGGGGCAGGTTTGGCACGGGTGTTGGCGTTGGCAGGGCAATAATCAGATAGCCGGCAGCCATCAGGATAATGCCTGTTTGAATGACGCCTTTGTAGTTGCGCGTTTTGTCGGCAATCAGTCCGCCCGCCAGAGCCAAGATATAAATCGAGGCATAGAAAATGGAGTAAATAATTCCGGTATCTTTTTCGTCGAGACCGAATTTGGCAGAGATGAACAGTGTCAGTATTGCCATCATGATGTAAAAACCGAAGCGTTCGCCCATGTTCGACAGGGCGGCTCCGAGTAATCCTTTGGGATGATTTTTAAGCATATTCTATTTATTTAAATGGTTATTTTTATTTTGTTATCAAGATTATTTTACCGATTGACTGTTTAAATTCTGTTTCGATTTGTTCAGTTTATCCATTTGGAACTCGACGGTTTTGTCCTCGATTTTCTCGAACAGCAATGTTGGCAGCGCCAATTGATGACCTGCCGGCAGGCGGCTGCACTCGTCCCAGCAAAGAGGAGCGGCGTTGAGCATTTTTTGCAGTTTCGACACGGTAAAAGGCAGAAACGGAGCAAGAACGCTTGTAAGGTCAGCGCAGATTTGTATGGCGATATGCAGGATGGTTGCCACTCTGTTCATATCGGTTTTTGTCAATTTCCAAGGTTCGGTATCGGCAAGATATTTGTTGCCCAGACGCGCCAGATCCATTGCGCGTTTGAGGGCTTCGCGGAAGTGGAATGTTTCGATATTTGTTTCGACGTCCGCCCTGATGATTGGCATTTCGGCGAGGATTTCGCGGTCGAAGTCGGTCAATTCGTTCTGTGCGGGCACTTTTCCGTCGAAATATTTATGAACAAGCACCATTGCCCGATTAACGAAATTGCCGAGTACGGCAACTAATTCGCTGTTGTTGCGGGTCTGAAAGTCCTTCCATGTAAAGTCGTTATCTTTGGTTTCGGGGGCGTTGGCGCAGAGCACATATCGCAGAACGTCTTCTTTGTCGGGCATTTCGTCGAGATATTCGTGTAGCCATACAGCCCAGTTGTTGGTTGTCGATATTTTTCGTCCTTCGAGATTAAGAAATTCGTTTGCCGGCACATTGTCGGGGAGAATATAATCGCCGTGAGCGGTCAGCATCGCCGGAAACACAATGCAGTGGAAAACAATATTATCCTTACCGATAAAATGGACTAATCGGGTGTTTTCGTTTTTCCAGTACAGTTCCCAATTGTCGGGCAGCAGTTCTCTGGTATTAGAGATATATCCTATTGGAGCGTCGAACCACACATACAGCACTTTCCCTTCTGCGCCATCGACGGGAACGGGGACGCCCCAGGCGAGGTCGCGGCTCACGGCGCGGGGTTGCAGTTTCTGGTCGAGCCACGATTTGCACTGCCCGTAAACGTTTGTTTTCCACTCACGATGTTCTTCAAGTATCCATTTTTCGAGAAATTCCTGATAATGGTCTAAGGGCAAATACCAGTGGGATGTGGGTTTGAGCACGGGGACGCTTCCGCTGATAGCCGATTTAGGATTGATTAATTCGAGCGGGCTGAGGGTGCTACCGCAGACCTCGCACTGGTCGCCATAGGCATTGTTGGCGCCGCATTTGGGGCAAATGCCTGTAATATAGCGGTCGGCAAGAAACTGTTTTGCTTCGTCGTCGTAATACTGTTCGCTTGTTTGTTCAACAAATTTGCCTTTGTTGTAAAGAGTGCGAAAAAAATCCGCAGCAGTTTGATGGTGCATGGCGGAGCTTGTGCGCGAATAGACGTCGAAAGAAATTCCGAAACGCTCGAACGATTCCTTAATAATTTTATGATACCTGTCCACCACATCCTGCGGGCTGACGCCGTCTTTGCGGGCTTTGATGGTGATAGGCACGCCATGCTCGTCGGAGCCGCCTATAAATTTCACGTCATAACCTCGCAGGCGGAGGTAGCGCACATAGATATCGGCAGGGATATAAACTCCCGCCAAATGACCGATATGAACAGGTCCATTTGCGTAAGGCAAGGCCGAAGTTACCAAATATCTTTCAGGTTTTTTGTCTGTCCTATATTTCATTTCTGCTTATCTGTGTTTACATTGCAACCGTTTCCGCCCGCAAAGCAAACAATTTTACCATTAATTTTCGGAGCGCAAAAGTAATACATAAATAAATATTATCAAAATTTTTTAGTGATTGGTCAGTGCCTGCGGCGGCAAATCACAAAAATCAGCAAAATCACCTTAAAGGCACAGTTCAGACAGTCGCCGCTGTTATTCAGAATTAATTCCACGCAAAAAACAAGATTTCAGATCTTTGACGACAGGCGAAAACTCAGCGGCAGCAGTTCTTCGACGCTGTTTACAATCTGTACAATTTTGCCGGCAACCATCAACACCTTGATTTTCTTGCCGTATCGACGTTCGCTTTGGAGCAGAGCTTGCCGGCAGGCTCCGCAGATGCATACCGGTTCGGTGGTGGTTGCCGCCACTGCTATTGCAACGATTGCGCTTTTAGGATACTGAGAATTAGCATAAAACAGGGCAACTCTTTCGGCGCACATTCCCGAAGGAAAGGCTTCGTTTTCCTGATTGCTGCCCGCAACCGTTTCTCCGTTTTCCAGACGCAATGCTACGCCGACTTTGAACTGCGAAAACGGCGCGTATGCTCGCGAGCGGGCTTTATTTGCCGCTGCAACAAGTTGTTGCTCTTGCTCGTCGAGTTCGTGCAGGGCGCAGAATGTTACGGGAATTACAATATCGAATGTTTTCATTGCGCGTCGGGATTGATTTGTTGCAAACGTTCGGCAAGCGCCTGTATTTTGGATTCGGCGTCCGACAGTTTGCGGCGTTCATTTTCAACGATTTCGGGCTTGGCATTTGCCACAAACTTTTCGTTCGACAGCTTGACGTTTACCGATTTCCGAAAACCTTCGAGATAGGCAATTTCGGCTTTTATTTTGGTTGTTTCTTCGGCGGCGTTGATTTCCACCGGCACAGAAAACTCCGTTGTTCCAACCAGATAACCGATTGCATTTGCCGGCTTGCTGTCGCTGATTACGATTTCGGAAACGTTAGCCAGTTTTTTGATTACCGCATCATAACCGGCGTTGTAGTCGCCTTTTACAAACAGTTTCAGTGTTTCTTTGGGCGAAATATTTTTCTGCTGACGAATGGTGCGAATGTTGGCAATTATTTCTTTAATTTTTTCAAAATTATTGACCGTTTCCATGTTTACCGCATCTTCTTCGGTCTTTGTAATCCGTGCATTCATAATACTTTCGCCCTCTTCCCGTTTTTGTATGGTCTGATACAGTTCTTCCGTAATAAAGGGCATAAACGGATGCAGAAGTTTCAACAGATTTTCAAAAAATCCTGTTGTTTTAGAAAAGGTGTCAATATCAATTGATTCTCCATATTCGGGTTTGACAATTTCCAGATACCAAGCCGAAAATTCGTCCCAATACAATTTGTAAATAATCATCAACGCCTCTGAAAGTCTGTATTTTGAAAATAAATCATCAACTTCATGAGCAGTATTTTGCAAAAGAGCGTCAAACCATTTGACCGCAATTGCGCTGTGCTGCGGGACATTGGCGTCAGTATCAATTTTCCAGCCTTTTACAAGGCGCAGAGCATTCCATATTTTGTTGCAGAAATTTCGTCCCTGCTCGCAAAGCGATTCGTCGAAAGGCAAATCGTTGCCCGCCGGCGAGGAGAGCAACATTCCCATACGCACGCCGTCAGCGCCGTATTTGTTCATTAACTCAATCGGGTCGGGCGAGTTGCCTAACGATTTGGACATTTTGCGACCCCGCATATCGCGCACTATTCCTGTGAAATAGACGTTGCGGAAGCAGGGCGTACCGCGATATTCGTATCCTGCAATAATCATGCGGGCGACCCAGAAAAATATAATTTCGGGCGCGGTAACGAGGTCGTTGGTTGGATAGTAATAGTTGATTTCCTGATTGTTGGGCTTGTTGATGCCGTCGAAAACCGAAACAGGCCACAGCCACGACGAGAACCAGGTGTCGAGGCAGTCATCGTCCTGTCGCAAATCGGCGAGTTGCAGGCTGGCATTTCCCGAAATCCGGCGTGCCTGAGCAAGTGCAATTTCTTTGTTTTCAGCGACTACAAATTTGCCGTCGGGCAAAAAATAAGCCGGAATGCGGTGTCCCCACCACAACTGCCGCGAAATGCACCAGTCTTTAATATTTTCCATCCAGCGCCGATACATGTTTTTGAATTTCAGGGGATAGAACTTTATTGTGTCGTTTTCAACGGCGTCGAGCGCGGGTTTAGACAGCCTGTCCATTTTCAGAAACCACTGCGTCGAAAGTTTCGGCTCAATCGGCACGTCGGTACGTTCGGAAAAACCGACCTTATTGGTGTATGGCTCAACCTTTTCGAGCAAATTTGCCGTTTCGAGGTCTTTTTCGATTTCACTGCGGCAGTCGAATCTGTCCATTCCTGCATACATTGCGCCGCTGCTGTTCAGCGTGCCGTTGTCGTTGAAAATATCGATAGAGGGCAGATGATACTTTTCGCCAAGCATATAGTCGTTTACGTCGTGAGCGGGCGTAACTTTGAGGCAGCCTGTGCCAAATTCCATATCCACATATTCGTCCTCAATCACAGGGATTTGGCGATTTATGAGAGGCACAACTACTTTTTTGCCTTTCAGCCACGCGGTTTTGGGGTTATTTGGATTGATACACAGGGCAGTATCGCCCATAATGGTTTCGGGGCGCGTGGTGGCAACAATGGCATACTGGGCGTTGTTGCTGATTGAGGCAATATATTTTTGCGTGTTTTCAACAGTCTTTGCAACAATGTTTTGCGCCAATGCTTCAATTTTTTCCAGTTCTTCGCCAGAAAAATTGTTGCCTGCCTGATTTATAAATTCTGCTATGTTCATTTTTTCTTTTTTTCCTTATTAAAATTCTTTTTACGCACATCGGACATACATTAAAAGTTTCGAGCGAAGTACGCAATTCGATGTAAATTAATGTATAAGCACTTAAAAATAAACCCCAAAAGTAGTACATTTTCTGATACTGACAAAATTTGGCACACAAAAATTCTTTTTTTTGAAACGCACCGACTTTATTTTTATTGATTGGTATCAATCTGTTTCATCAGTTTCTTCGAGATAATTTTTGGCAACGGTTACATCGGTTCGCAAAATTTTTCCGTCGGGCGCATATTTCCACGTTTGCAAGCCCATGTTTTCCATGGTTTTGTCGGCTCGATTATAAATAATTTCCGCCGCCCTCCCGCCGGTAACGGCAAAATGCAGCTGATTTTGAATAAAGGCGAAAAAATGCAAGGCATGCTGGCTGTTTTTGTCGTAATCGGACGCCAGCGCAAATATATCTGTTATTTTCAAATAAATACGACGTTCTGAAAGGCAAATTTCCCGAATTCGTTCCTGCATTTCGCGAAAATAACTTTCGTCGAATTTATTGCCATTCTTAAAGCGGTTGTCGTTTATCACAAAGCCTTTTTGAATGTATTCGTGCAGAATGCGGGTGGCAAATTTCCTGAATTGCGTGGCTTTCAAAGAATTAACCCGATAACCAACGGAAATAACGAGGTCGAGACTGTAAAAATTCACATCGCGACTGACACTTCGCGTTCCTTCAATTTGAACTTTCCGGATTTTCCGGAAAGTTGGATTTTTTTCAAGTTCACCCGAAAAATAGATATTGTCGATATGTTCGCTGACAGTTTTTACACTAACGTCAAACAATTGAGCCATAGTTGCCTGACTTAACCACATATTATCGTCGGCAAAGTAAACTTCCACTTCCGTTTCGCCTTTTTCATTGGTGTAAAACGCCAAGCCCACACGTTCGGGAATTTCCTTGTCGAATTTCCTGCGCCACTCAACCAATTGGCTGTCGATGGTTTTTTGCGGCTTATTGTTTTGTTCTAAAAAATTTTCCATTTATATATATTTTTTGCCCTTCGGAGCGGTTAATATTTTAATTGACTCCCTGTTTGTCTCATATATCTCCTTTCTTTTTGCTTTATAAGTTTCCCTGCCTGGCATATTGTATTGAATTACAATAAGTTCGTGTCGCCATGTCTATATTTTTAATTCTGCAAAGGTAATTCTTTTTTATTAAATCCTTATTTTCTACTGTGCTTTTTTGATGCAGGCAAAGCCTCACCCATGTGCCTCCTCCCCACAAAAAAAAATTTGCAGTTCAAAAAAATTGTGTACTTTTGTATCGGCAAACGCAAATTTTGTGGCGGATGCAATTGTTGGATTTTGACATAGATACGTCGAAATTGGTGGTTAAAACATCGAAATTTTAACAGAAAAAACAGAAGATTGATGAAAAAAACCGCCGGAAAACTGAAAAATTGAAGAAAAGATTAGGATTTTGAAGAAGAAGAAAAGCAGTAAGAAAAAGAGGTAGAAAAATTAGAAGAAAATAGTGTAGAAATTAAAGAATTTTAGAAGAAAATTAAAAAAACGTGATTTTAACTATAAATTGATTGGATATGAGTAGTTTGCAGACATATTTAGGGCTTTTTTTAGCATTTGTAACCGCTTGGGATACAAACGCTGGCACTATATTTGCAACTAACGAATTAGAGAGAGAGAGAGAGAGAGAGAGAGAGAGAGAGAGAGAGAGAGAGAGAGAGAGAGAGAAGTAATCAGGTAGTTAGGGCTGTTCCATCCCTTAGAGATAAGAAAGACAAGTCTTTTTGGGCTAAACATATATCCGCAGTATCGGCAATGGGGTCGGTGTTGCGGTTTTTTATTTGTATCGGTGTAATGTTTTTTAATAAAAATCTACTAAAAATGTTACGCCCCAATCCGAATTACGATTTTCAGTGGTCAGATGTCAGATGTCAGTGGTCAGTGCCTGCGGCGGCGGATACATTCGTCGTCGCAGGGGCGTTGCGCGCAATCCTTTGTTAATGTAATTAACTGTTACACAGAGATAACGAAAAACGTTATTCAGAACGCCCCTACATCGTCGCAATCAACACGCCGCAAACACGACAAGCACACACAACCCACATACCGGAGAAGTCCCTGCGGGACTTTCTGTCCCAGCCTATCCGCCGCAGGCATTTTTTCGTATAAAAATTTTTTCAATAGCACCTCAAAAAAAGATTGAGCCTTTTTCTCTGTGAAACCTCCGTGTTTCTCTGTGAAACCTCCGTGTTTCTCTGTGTAACCTCCGTGTTTCTCTGTGTAACCTCCGTGTTTCTCTGTGTAACCTCCGTGTTTCTCTGTGTAATAATTTCACAGAGAAACACAGAGAAACACAGAGTTGAGTGCTGCACCATTCATAATTCAAACACTTCAATCTCAATCAGTCTCGTATCGCCGTGGGTTACGAGGCGGACGCGGTTGGTGCGGAAGGGGAGAAAATGACCTGTGTATGTGCATTGTGCGTTTTTTGT
>JAITIA010000004.1 GCA_031279695.1 Prevotellaceae bacterium
ATAAAGTCGAAACACATATATAATATGTATAAAAAGCGTTTTGCAGAGGGCTGTGCCATTCGCATGGCGGCTGCGGTTTTTGCATCTCGCAGAGATGCATCGCTCGGTAGAACATCATCACACACACGCATTTTTGTCTGTTTGAAAATTTATATGTATGTTTGCAGCCGTTTTAAATAATTTAGTAAGCAGGTTATTAGTCGTAACAAATCTCATAATCTGTATTTTGTGTTATGCGTAGATTGCTGTGTTTTGTGTGTTTTGCTGTTTTGGGCACGAATTTATCTGCTCAGAATTATGGCTTTCCTCTCGACAAACCCTTGTCGATGTCGGCAAATTTTGGAGAAATAAGGTCGAATCATTTTCATTCGGGTATAGATTTGCGAGTTGGCGGAGTGTCGGGCGCTAAGGTGTATGCTGTCGATTCGGGTTATGTGTCGCGAATTTATGTCAGCCCGACGGGTTTTGGCAAAGCGCTTTATATTGAGCATCCTAACGGAAGATCATCTGTTTATGCGCATCTTGAAGGCTTTGCCGGCGCTATTGCCAGCTATGCTTCCGATTATCAGTATAAACGACAGCGTTTTGCGATGAACGACTATACGCCGGCGGGGCTGCTGACAGTCAAAAAAGGCGAATTGATTGGCTATGCCGGAAATACAGGCTCGTCCTTTGGCGCTCATCTGCATTTCGAATGGAGAGAAACGGCGCGTCAGTCGCCATTAAATCCTGTTGTTAAAGGCTTTATCAAGCCACACGACACACTGCCGCCAACGTTTCACACTCTGGCGCTTTTCACGCTCGACACAATCAACAGCCTCACCCGTCCGCGCCTGTTGAAGTCGGAAAAAACAGTCAAAAAAGGAAAATCTTTTGTGCCCGAAAAAACACAGGTCTTCACCGTCTGCAACCCCGTTTTTCTGGGGATACATGCAAACGACTATCAGCCGGCAAACACAAGTAAACATGGCATTTACCGAATGAAAGCAAGTATCGACGGCGAGCCTTTCTTTGGCTACCGAATGAACGGAATTGAATTTGCTTATACGCGCTATATCAACAGTTTCATTGCTTACGACGAACTTGTGAACTCGAAAATCGACTATGTGAAAACATACGTCGAAGCGGGCAATATTTTGCCATTCTACGAAGGACTCAAAAACAGAGGCGTACTTGTGCTGAACGACACTTTGCCCCACAGCATAAGCGTGGAAATCTTTGACGATTTGGGCAACCGCAGCGTTCTCGACTTCAAAATCCGCCACAGTAAAACCGTCGCCACCCGCCATCAAACCGTAAGCGCCGCCCAGTTTATCAGCATTCCATGGGATAATTCATTTGAATATCAGGAAGAAGACATGGAAATTTCGGTCGAGCCGCGCTCGCTCTACAGCAATGCTCTGTTCAAAACAGCCAAAACCACTCTCGACGGAGCATTCTCGCCTCTCTGGACAGCAGGCTACAAAACCGTTCCGTTGCAAAAGCCTGTAAAACTTAAAATTAAGCCCGCCAATCTGCCACAGCGCTATAAACAGCATGCTTTTATTGCCCGCCAGACAGAAACCAAACCCGTTTGCTGCGGCGGCAAATTCGACGCCAACGGCTTCCTCGTTGCCGAAGTGTCCGAGTTTGGCGACTATTACGTTGCAATAGATACCATTCCACCCAAAATATCAGTCGCCTCAAAAAGCGGCAATTTCACCGGACACGCCAAACTGACAGTCCTGATTAGCGACAACGTTTCCGGCATCGACACCTGCAACGGCTATATCGACAACAAATGGGCGCTGTTTGAATACGACCCGAAAACAAACTCAATGTCATACACTTTCGACCCCAAACAGATGAACGGCAAAGGTAAAAATCGCAAACTTAAAGTGGTGGCAACCGATAAATGCAACAATTCCACAACTTTTTTCTACGATTTTGTTTATTAGCATATTGGATGTGGAGAAAAGCATTTTGTGGCTAAATCTTTTTTTTTGAGGTGCTATTGATAAAATATCTATTAGACTATTATTAAGAAATGAACGTCATAGTAATCAAAAGTCCCGCAGGGACTTTGGGACATAGCAGAGTTTTCTGCATAAATCAATAGCACCTCAAAAAAAGATTTAGCTTTTATCCTACACGCTTGGAATTTTAAAATTTTTATGTAATTTTGCGGCGATTTTTTGGACAAAGTTTTGACGGACTTCGGCTTTGTTTGGAAAACTGATTTTAGAAGTCCACTGCAAATTTAAGATGAACAGAAGAGATTTTATCAACAAAAGTTTGGCGGCTGCAGCGCTTTGTTGTACAGCAGGTTATACGCCGGCTTTGGCGGGCAGGCTGTCAAAGAAAAAGAAAAACAGAACAGGCATTCAGCTGTACAGTATCAACAGAACTTTACCGCAAAACATATCGGGAAGTTTGAAAAAACTGGCGGATATTGGGTATCAATATGCCGAAACATACGGCTACAATGGTCGCGAATCCGTCGGAAAAACCTTGAAAGAGTGGGCAGTACTGCTGAACGACACGGGCATGAAACTGTCGGGGACGCATTGCGGCACGCCTGTACTTCCGCAGAACATAAACGCCTCTGAATGGGACTATTGGCGGAACAGCGCGGACGCAATGAACGAGGCGGGCGGCGGATTGCTGGTGCAGTCGTTCCTGCCCTCAGCCAAGTCGTCGGACGAGGTCAAGCGCGTGGCTGAGCAGTTCAACCGTATTGGGCGGCTGTGCGGGGAACGCGGAATTAAATTTGGCTATCATAATCATTATGAGGAGTTTCGACAGATGGATGGAAAGGCTGTGCTCGAATTGTTGCTCGAAAATACCGACCCTGCGCTGGTCTTTTTTCAGTTAGATCTCGGTCATGCGGTGAACGGCGGCGGAGATATAATATCGTATTTCAGAAAATATCCGAAGCGTTTTCGCAGTTGGCATGTCTCTGATTTTAAGAAAGGTGTGGGTTATGTCGAAGTTGGCAAGGGCGACGTGCCCTACGACGCACTGTTTGACATGGCCGCCGCCTGCGGATTGGAGGATCTGACTGTGGAACAGGAAACTGACGGAGACATATACACATCGCTGAAACACAATTTCGATTTTCTCGCCAAATATAAATGGACAAGAGGAAAGTAGTTGGTTGTTATAATTTGTCAATGATTTGGATTTCAAGACGCACAAGGCAAAATAGAAACAAGTAATAAATAAACATTATAAAATTGTTATTATGAATAAAATACTAAAAATTAAGATTATCCTTGCCGCTATTCTGATGACGGCAGGATGCGGGCAAAACGACAAACATGTTAAAAACGATTTGCGCGCGCCGGCGTATCCGCTGGTAACAATTGACCCGTACACAAGCGCGTGGTCGTTTGCCGATAATTTGTACGATAAGTCGGTGAAGCACTGGACGGGAGAAAAATTCCCGTTGATTGGCGTCCTGCGGGTCGATGGAAAATGCTATCGGTTTATGGGGACGGAAATTCCTCCTGTAACACAGATACTTGAAACTGCCGAAACAGGCAGTTGGACAGGTCGATACACCTTGTCGAAACCCGCTGATGACTGGGAAAAAACCGCGTTTAACGACAGCCGCTGGCTGGAAGGCGCTGCCGCCTTCGGAACAGATTATGAGCCGGTTACCAAAACCTTGTGGGGAGGCAACAATACCGAAATCTGGGTGCGTCGCGAAGTGAATCTTGACGAAGACCTGTTGAGCGAAAAAATATTCCTCGAATATTCGCATGATGATGATTTTGAACTGTATATCAACGGTATAAAAGTTGTTGAAACCGGCTATCGATGGAGGCAAAACGTGTTTGTCCCCGTTCCGGATGCCGCCCTTCAAACGCTCAAAAAAGGCAAAAATATAATTGCTGCTCACTGCTTTAACCACACAGGTGGCGCTTTGGTCGATTTCGGTTTGCACAAGGTAATAAAAAACACCGAATCGTTTGAAACAACGGCAGTGCAACAGTCTGTTGATGTGCAGGCTACACAAACGCATTATCGCTTTGCCTGCGGTCCGGTTGCTCTGAACCTGACTTTCACCGCCCCTCTGCTGATGCATGACCTTGAATTAGTTTCCCGTCCGGTAAATTATATTTCGTATGAAGTGGAATCGACTGATAAACAGGGTCATCAGGTTGAAATTTATTTCAACGCTGCGCCGGCATGGGCATTGAACACAGGCACTGAAGCAAGCCGGTCGGAATCTTATGAAAAAGACGGACTTGTGTTTTTGAAAACCGGAAGTGCAGAGCAAAAAATCCTTGAAAAAGGAGGCGATAATGTCCGTATCGACTGGGGTTATTTTTATCTGTGCGCCGAAAAAAACAAGGCAGTGTGCGCCATTGGCGACCCCGTTGCTCTTCATCGAGAATTTGCGGCTAAGGGAAACGTCAAAAATGCGACAGTCGATGAAAACAAAAATCATCTCGCTCTGGTACAGTCGCTTGGCTCTGTCGATAAAAAAGTTTCCGGAAAAATTATGACCGGCTACAACGATTTATATTCTATCCAGTATTTCAAGAAAAATCTGCGTCCGTACTGGAACAGAGAAGGCAATCGTAGCATTGAATCCGTTTTTACACAGGCAAATAGCGAATACGAAAAATTACTTTCTGCCTGTACGCATTTCGATAACGAATTGATGGCGCAAGCAAACAAAGTTGGCGGCAAAGAATATGCCGAACTCTGCGCATTAGCTTACCGTCAGGCAATTGCCGCCCATAAATTGGTCGAAGCGCCCAACGGCGATTTGCTTTTCCTGTCGAAGGAAAATTTCAGCAACGGATCTATTGGTACTGTGGATGTTACCTATCCGTCTGCACCACTGTTTCTGTTCTACAATCCGGAATTGGCTAAGGGCTTGCTCAATCATATTTTTTATTACAGCGAAAGCGGTCAATGGACAAAACCGTTTGCAGCACACGATGTTGGCACTTATCCGAAAGCAAACGGACAAACTTATGGAGGCGACATGCCGCTGGAAGAATCGGGCAATATGCTGATACTGACCGCCGCCATTGCAACCATTGAAGGCAACGCCCGATATGCCGAAAAACATTGGGAAACGCTTACTGTGTGGACAGATTATCTCGCGGAAAACGGATTAGACCCTGTAAATCAACTTTGTACTGACGATTTTGCCGGACATTTTGCCCACAACGCCAATTTGTCGATTAAGGCTATTTTGGGCGTTGCTTCTTATGGTCGTCTGGCAAAAATGCTTGGTAAAAAAGATATTGCCGAAAAATATACCGCACAAGCCCGCAAAATGGCGACGGAATGGGAAAAAATGGCAAATGACGGCAATCATTACCGTCTCACTTTCGATAAATCGGGCACATGGAGTCAGAAATATAATATCGTGTGGGACAAGTTGTTGAAACTTGATATTTTTCCATCTGTCATTGTCGAAAAAGAAATTCCATGGTATCTTTCCGTGCAAAACAAATACGGTTTGCCGTTGGACAACCGTCGAAAATATACAAAATCCGACTGGGTCGTGTGGACAGCCACCCTGTCGTCGGATAAGGCTGTTTTTGAGCAGTTTATTCGTCCGCTGCACAAGTTTATGAACGAAACCGTCGACCGCGTCCCAATGTCCGACTGGTATAATACCGACAAGCCGACACATGTTGGTTTTCAGGCTCGTTCGGTGGTGGGCGGTTATTTTATCAAATTGCTGGAAAATAAACTGAATAAATAATTATCAAATAAATTAAAAAGATGATTAAAAAGTTATTAACGATTACGTTTCTGAGCGCAATGGCAACGCTGGCACACTGTCAAAAAAACTGGGAAACAAATCCTGTCAATACTTTGGAAATCAGCATGGACAATATTAAAGAGATAGATATTTCGTTTCACGAAGAAAAGGTTTCCGTATTACAGGGGACAGGCAGCAAACTTGTTGTAAAAGAGTACAGAAACAAAAATGACAGTAACTTTTTTGCCCGCATCGAGCATTCCGGCGGCAAATTAAGCATTAAACGCGGCGGATGGCTTTCGTGGCGCATTTTTTATCTGGTGCGTTCACGTATAGAAATTTATGTTCCGGCAACGTACAAAAATACAGTCAGCATGGAAACAACAAGCGGCAAAATTGATTTGGCGGATAATCATTCTGTGTATCAGATAAATATTAAAACCGTCAGCGGCAAGGTTTTTGTCAATCAACTGATAACAGAAACGGCAAATATAAGCGCAACCAGCGGCGATATTCATATTGAAAATCTGACATCAAACAATGCTACCGTAAAAACGACCAGCGGCGATATTGCTGTAAATCAAACAACAGGCAATATGCTGGCAAAATGTACCAGCGGCGATATTTATTGCAAAAATGCAAGCAGAATCTTCTCTGTATCAACAACAAGCGGTAAAATTGTTTTTGACAGTATTGCCGGCGAAATTTCCGCTCGCTCGACAAGCGGACGTATTAAATTCAATTGTGTAAACGGCGGATTAACAGCGCACAGCACAAGCGGCAGTATTCGCTGTACATTCGACAAAAATATCGAAAACATAACCCTTGCTACCACAAGTGGCAGCATTATGCTTGATTTACCGAAGGATAGGTATAATTTTTTGGTTACAACCACAAGCGGCAAAATATCAACGCCACTCTCCGACAATGTGCCCGGCACAAAATTACAGCAAATTATCACCGAAAATGGCAAATCCGACAAAAATATAACGCTGAAAACCATATCGGGAGCAATTAATGTAATGTATTATTAATGAGATTATTTCGCATCTGAATCTTTTTTGAGGTGCTATTAAAACGGATTTTACTTTAATATGGTCATGTATATCAGTAAAAGGATTCGAAAAAGTAAATGGATTAATTATCACAAAGTTAAAGGAAACAGCATTTATCTTTATGACATCACGACTTGCCCAAGCGTGTACAGGCAAATATTACACGATTGAAGCAATAGACAATCAGTAGTTTAGCGTAAAATTTGATGAGAAACCGTATCCGGCGGATTTGAATTTTTGCGGAAAATACGTTATCTGTTCCAATGTTTCTGAAACATTGCTTGATAAGTGTGAAGTCCGTCAGGAATACAAAAATCTGCAAAAAGTAGAACACGGCTTCCACGACCTCAAAAGCGAAAAGAGAAGTAGGTAGACACCACTCAAACAATTGAAATATCAAAGGACAAATCACTGGCATCTCAAACTTTTTTTCAAATTTGTTGCCGTCCATTTTGTCAAACAAATAAAAACGCTTACCTTTGCGGCTGGATTTTTAAAAGCAATATGCAATGAAAACGCCACAAAAAAAACTGCCCGTAGGCATACAGACATTCGAGAAAATCCGCGAAGACAATTGTCTTTATGTGGATAAAACCATGTATTTGGTTAATTTAATCGATAATGGTTCGATATATTTTCTTGCCCGCCCGCGACGTT
>JAITIA010000033.1 GCA_031279695.1 Prevotellaceae bacterium
GGGACAAGGTTCTACCTTGTCCACTCTATCTACGCAGGCTGTGCCTGCACTTGCATTTTTGTTGGCAGGCGCAGCCTGCCAAGATAAACCGGACGAGGCACAGCCTCGTCCGAACAACGAGACTGCATATTAAATCAACAAATTCCACATTCCGTCCCTAACGGGACGGTGCTTGCGTGTATTCGAGTTTTCGGACGGAGACTATTTAGCCACTAAAAAGACGATTTTTTCCCAAAAAACCCCTTTTTCTTCAATTTTCTTTCTTAAAAAATGTTAAAAAAACAAATCTCTCTTATCCTCTTCTTATATCTTACAAAACAACCAAATACAGAAAAAATATTTTGGCAGAAAAATATGTTTTATAACATATTTTTTCGCCAAATTTTTATTTTGGTTATATTATTAATTATAAATATATTAAGCAAAATAAGCGCCTGTTTTTAGTGAAAAAACTATGTTAAATAACATAAAATATTTGCAAAATCATATATTTTTGTACTACCTTTGCATCATGAAATTAAAAAAAGGGTTGAAACTTTTATGAAAGATTCAATATGTTTTAACAGACTAAACCACAATGATTTCATTGTAGGAATCGATCATAATATTTTTAATTTCTAAACAGGAACGGAGATCTCAGCTTTTGAGGTCTCTGTTTTTATTTTGGGAAACTTCCAGTAATCAGATTTTTTTCTCTTCATTTTTGATCTTTTCGACTAAACTTTTTCTTTGCACCTTTGTTTAGCATATATAAATACTAAAATAGGTATTTTGAAAAAAATGTAAAAAAAAGTTGGAATATTGTGCGTATTCTAATTTTTATTATTAATTTTGCACCATAATTTTTAATTGTTTGATGCCGCTAAGATTATGATAATGAAGACAACACAATTTGACACAGACTTGCTGGCGCTGGAAAAAAGTTTAAATCGGTTTGCATTTAGCCTGACTGCAAACGAAAACGATGCAAAAGATCTTGTTCAGGAAACATTTTTAAAAGCCCTGGTTTACAAAGATCAATTTGAGGCAAACACGAACATGAGGGCGTGGGCTTTTGCGATAATGAGAAATACGTTTATCAACGTCTATCGCAAAAATATAAAACACGCAACCACATTCGATTCCAGCGGGAATCAGTTCCTGATTAACAGCCGTCAGGACGATTTGACCCCAGAATCGTCATTCTCTGCAAACGAAATAAGCAGCAAGATTGACTCGCTGGAGCCTGAATTTCGTATCCCTTTCAAGATGCACGCATCGGGATACAAATATAAGGAAATAGCCGACTCGCTGAACCTGAAAATAGGAACGGTCAAAAGCAGAATTTTCTTCTCGCGACAGAAACTGATGGAGGGATTGAAAGATTACGACAGGTAATCATCATAAAATAAGGTTATTGTGAAAAATGTGAAAAAATTTTACATTTTGATTAAACCTTTTCTCCCTCGATGCGTTTAATATAGTGAATTTGGTTTTTCATAGGTTAGTTCAGCTTAACAAAAGAGGAGGCAAGGATACCCAAATCCCTGCCTCCTTGTTCTTTTTTTGAATTTGTAAATACCTGAAAATAAATGCTGTATTTTCCCGTTTGAAATTTTTTGCCTGAAATCGAAATATTATGCGTACATTTGCACATCGAAAATTAAAAAAAATTTGTAATGAAAAAGTTATTATTTGTATTTGTTTTACTGGCATTTTGTCTGTCCGAAATTTCGGGACAGACAAAGCGCGTTAAAAACGTTATTCTGATGATCCCCGATGGCACATCGTGGGCAACAGTTTCATCGGCACGCTGGTATCAGCGTTATCTCGACCCCTCGAAGCAGCACCTGTTCATTGACCCCTATTTGTGCGGCTCGGTGCTGACTTTCTCGGTGGACGAACCGATAGGCGACTCTGCACCAACAACATCCTGCTATATGACCGGCGTTCCAAGTCGTGCAGGCTACGTGGCAACCTATCCGCCGGTGGACACGAAAAACGACCTTGTTCCGCAGGATCCCAATCGGGCTTATCAACCACTGATGACCGTCCTCGAAGCAGCCCGAATTTTCAACAAAATGTCGGTAGGACTTGTATTTACCTGCGAATTTCCACATGCAACACCCGCCGATTGTTCGGCGCACAGTTACGATCGCGGAAAATATGACTGGATTGCACCTCAAATGGTTCACAACGGTCTCGATGTGGTTATTGGCGGCGGAATAAAATATCTTATCCAAGAACATCAGAACTATCTGAAAAAAGAAAATTATGGCGTTTATTTAGATGATATACAGGGATTTCGCAGCCACAAAGGAAACAAAATGTGGAGTCTGTTCGGCAAAAAGGACATGCCCTACGATCTCGACCGCGACGAAGCGCGCTATCCATCTCTGGCTGAGATGACTGCAAAAGCAATCGAAAAACTGTCGGCAAACAAAAACGGGTTCTTTCTGATGGTCGAAGGCAGCAAAATCGACTGGGCTGCACACGCTAACGACCCAATTGGAATGATTACCGACATGCTTGCTTTCGACAAGGCTTTTGGCGTTGCCGCCGAATTTGCAAAGAAAAACGGCGAAACAGTTGTTGTGGCTGTTCCCGACCATGGAAACAGCGGTATAAGTATCGGTAATCAAAGATGTTACGAAAATCACATCGTTTCGCTCGAAGGGCTGTTCAAAAACGTATCGAACTACAAAGTTACTGCCGAAAAACTTGTTGAAATCCTGAAAAAAACCGAACCGTCGGAAATTAAAAATGTCTTCAAAAAATATACCGATATTTCCCTGAAAGACAGCCTTGTCGGTGTTTTGCTTTCGTCGGAGGACTACGCAAAAAGCACCCTCTCAGCCACCGAGCGCATGAAGGGAACAAATCTCAAAAAAACCGTTACTTCGATAATGAACGACAATACCTGCTTCGGTTTTACAACCGGCGGACACACAGGCGAGGAGGTTTTTCTGGCAGTTTGCGCCCCCGAAAAAAATCGGCTCTCAGGAATGGTTACCAACGTGGAACTCAATCATTACCTGAAAAGTATTCTGGCTGTTGAAGATCTCGAAAAATATACTGCCGACTATTTTGCAAAACATACCGAAGTGTTTAAAAACTATAAATGGAAAATTGTGAAAGACGACAAGAAAATAACGCTTGAAGTGGAAAAGGACAAAAACACCAAACTTGTTGTCAAGCCCAATTCCAACATTGTTCTTCTGAATGACAAGGAAATACGCCTCAATTCGGTGGTGGTTTATGTGGACAAAAACGACACGTTCTATTTGCCGCGCATCGAAATTGCCGGTTACGGATTGAAATAAATCATAATAAAGAAGTTAAACAATAAATGAGTAAAAAAATATCAAAATGAAAAGCAATAAATATCTTATCTCTTTGGCGCTGATATTCAGCCTGTTTTTTCTATGGGCAATCAGCAGCAATCTTTTGCCGACAATGATTCGACAGTTGATGAAAATGTTTGACCTGTCGCCATTTATGGGCTCGCTCACCGAATCGTCCTACTGGATTGCATATTTTATTTTCCCCATTCCTATTGCCATGTTTATGAAACGCTACTCCTATAAGGCGGGCGTGATTTTTGGGCTGTCGGTGGCGGCAGCAGGCGGGTTGCTGTTTTTCCCAGCCGCTGCAATTCAGCAATATTGGGCATATCTGACCATATTTTTTATAATTGCCACCGGTATGTGTTTTCTCGAAACAGCAGCAAATCCGTATGTTACAGTGCTTGGCGCTCCCGAAACCGCTCCGCGCCGTCTTAATTTGGCACAATCGTTCAACGGGCTGGGCGCTTTTATTGCCGGTATGTTCCTGAGTAAATTGGTTTTAAGTAACGATAATTATACAAAAGAAACCATTCCTGCCAATTACCCCGGAGGTTGGGAAGGCTTTCTGACAGCAGAATCGGACGCCATGAAACTGCCCTATTTAATTCTGGCTGCGGTACTTATTCTGATAGCCGTTGTCTTTGCATTTTCGCGGCTACCTAAAATTAAGGAGGGCGACCATCTGGAAGGCGAGGCGACCGACGAGAAACTGATAGATTTCAGCGTGTTCAAACGTTCGCACCTTCGCTGGGGCGTTGTTGCACAGTTTTTCTACAACGGCGGTCAGACGGCAATCAACGCCATGTTTCTGGTTTATGCCTGTTCGTATGTTGGTTTGAAAGAAAAGGAAGTGGTTGAAAGCCTGTCGGGTATGTCGGCAACAACCTGGTTTGGAATCTATTTGGGCGCGTTTTTGCTTGGACGCTGGATTGGCACAATGCTGATGTCGAAATTCCGCCCGCAGGATATGCTTGTGGTCTATTCCATTGTAAACGTGGCGCTTTGCGGCGTAATAATGTGCTTTGGCGGCATGATTGGGCTGTATGCCATGATTGGCGTATCGTTCTTTATGTCGATTATGTATCCAACGCAGTTTTCGCTGGCATTGAAGGACTTGGGCAGCAAAACAAAAAGCGGCTCGGCATTTTTGGTCATGGCAATAGTGGGCAATGTGGTACTGCCTCCGCTGACAGGCAAACTCATGTCCGAATTTGCCGGCGTTTATCATATTGCATACATCGTTCCGTTGATATGTTTCATATTCTGTGCATATTACGGCTGGCGAGGATATAAAGTTTATCTTAATAAATAAAAGAATGTAACATGGAAATTTTAGCAGGATTTCAGCCCGAAATTGTATTCAAATATTTTGAAGAAATAAGTAAAATACCCCGTCCTTCCGGCAAGGAGGAAAAAATAATTCAGTATCTGCTGCAATTTGCCGAAAAATATTCGCTGGAATATAAAAAGGACGACGTAGGTAATGTTCTGATAACCAAGCCAGCAAGCAAAGGAAAGGAAAATTGCGAAACACTTGTTTTGCAAGCCCATGTAGATATGATTATCGACAAAAATGAAGGGGTAGAGCATGATTTTGAGAACGATGCGATTTCCATGTATGTCGAAAACGGCTGGATAAAGGCACGGGGTACAACTCTTGGCGCCGACTGCGGGATAGGAGTGGCGGCGGCGCTGGCGGCACTCACCGATAACAACCTGAAACACTGCAAATTGGAATGTCTGTTTACAGTGGACGAAGAACGTGAACTGCTTGGCGCCAAATGCCTGCCTGCCAATTTTTTTACCGGAAAAACGCTGGTCAATCTCGACTCCGAAGACGAGGGCGAATTGTTTATAGGCTGCGCCGGAGGCATTAACAGCACAGCAACTTTTTCATACAATATCGAGCCGACGCCTTCGGAATACATTGGTTTTAAGGTAGCAATAGGCGGTTTGATTGGCGGTCATTCGGGCGACGACATCAACAAGGGACGGGCAAACGCCGTCAAAGTACTCGACCGTTTTCTGTGGCGAATGTCGCACAAATTCGATTTCAGAATAAGCCATTACGAAGGCGGCAACAAATCGAACGCCATTCCTCGCGAGGCATACGCCATTCTCACCGTCCACAAAGGTTTGAAAACTGCGCTCATGGCAAGTTTCGACGTTTTTAAGGACGATATCGAAGAGGAGTTCGGGAAAGTTGAAACAAAGGTATTTGTGTCGCTTACCGAAGTCGAACAGCCGGCATACGTTATCGACGAACTGACACAGTTTGAGGTGCTTGCCACTCTTCATGCCTGCCCTACAGGTGTGCTGCGCATGAGCGACGAAATGCCCAATCTGGTCGAAACATCGATGAACATTGCATCAATAAAATTCGACGACAAGACAATTGTGATAACCACAAGTCAGCGCAGTTCCATCGATAGCAAGAAGTTCTACGCCGTGGACATATTCAAAAGCCTGTTTTCGCTGACCAACGCCTGCGTCAAGGTCAGCGACGGCTATCCGGGCTGGAAACCGAATTTCAATTCGCCAATATTGCAGACAACCAAATCGATATACGAAAAACTTTTCAATCAGTCGCCCTTAATCAGGGTTGTTCATGCCGGTCTGGAATGCGGGCTGTTTCTGGAAAAATATCCTAATATCGACATGATTTCCATAGGTCCAACTATCAAAGACGCCCATTCGCCCGACGAAAGACTGGAAATTGCCTCCGTCGTGAAATTCTGGGCTTTGCTCAAAGGGGTAATAGAAACGCATTGCTGAGAAAATTAAAGCCGATATGATTTAAAGTTGTTCTTTCTTATGAAAACTAAGGATTTGTATAATGATTCAATACAGTCTTTATTTGATAAAAGCACACCAACAATACAATAACTGTATCTTACCGTATCTTTGTTTTTTTAAGATACGGTAAGATATTAATTTTCAATTTATTACTGAATAGTCGGGGTGATGTGACTCGAACACACGGCCCCTACGTCCCGAACGTAGTGCGCTACCAACTGCGCTACACCCCGATATATTTTTATTTCAACAATTCATTGCAGCTAAGGCTATTGAATTTAATTTTGTTTCCGTCGTATCGCCTCGCGACGACAGCACGCAGGGCGCTTTGGCGCCAACCACAATTGCTGCAAGTTGGGAGTCGGTAAATCGACCTATTGTTTTGTAAAACACGTTTGCCGCCTCGATATTAGGGAAAAGCATACAGTCGGCATCGGCGGCAACAATGCTCGACACTTTTTTTATGGATTTTGCTTCTTCGTCGATTGCAACATCCACAGCCAGAGGACCATCGACATACGCATTCTGTATCTGTCCGCGATCTGCCATTTTTGAAATTATTGCGGCGTCCACGCAGGCTTGCATTCCGACTGACATCTGTTCCGTTGCTGCAATTATCGCAACCTTAGGCTTTTCGATGCCCAGCGAGCGGGCGGCTTTTATCAGATAGCCGCAGAGTATTATTTTCTGTTTCAGATCGGGCGCTGGAATCACTGCAATATCGCTAAAAAACAACATTTTATGATATGCCGTCGATTTCATCAGCGTAACATGACTCAGCACGCCTTTTGGAGGCAGCAATCCGATTTCCTTGTTCAGTATTGCTCTCATATACTTGTCGGTACTGCACAAGCCTTTCATCAGCAAGTCGCCTTCGCCTTTGCTCACAAATTCAACGGCAGTGAGAGCAGCCTTGTTTTCGTCCGCTTCCTGAATGATATTGAATTTGTTGACGTCGATATTTTCCGACCGGCATACCGTTTCAATAGTATCGGCATCTCCAACTAATGTTGCATCCACAATACCGGCGTCAATTGCCTTGCTCACAGCGCCTATTGTGTGCGAATCGTTAGCGTATGCGGCAACCAGCCTTTTTTTCGGTCTGGATTTCAGATGTTCAAATATTTCGTCGAAAGAGTTTATCATTTGTGTTTATTCAATTTTGTTACAATATCCATTGTATCTGTTGCTATTACAAGTTCTTCGTTGGTTTCGGCAAGCACAAGTTTCACTTTTGAATCGGGAAGGCTGATAACCTTGTCGGTGCGAAGTTTATTGTTGGCTTCGACATCGAGTTTTGCGCCAAGAAACTCCAGATGTGCTGAAATTCCGCGTCTTACCTCCCAGTCATTTTCTCCGATGCCGCCGGTAAACACAACCATATCGAGACCGTTCATGGCGGCGGAATATGCTCCGACGTATTTTGCTATTCGATATATAAAGATGTCGATTGCCAGACGCGCTCTTTCGTTGCCGCTGCTGCGCCAGAGGTCGCGCATATCCGACGAAATGCCTGATATTCCATATATTCCGCAGTTTTTATTGAGAAAACCATTGAGTTCTGCTGCCGACATGTTTTTTTCCTGTTGAAGGAATGTAATTACGCCTGCGTCGATATCGCCGCAGCGCGTGCCCATCACTGCGCCTTCCAAAGGCGTCAGCCCCATGGATGTATCTATCGATTTGCCATTTTCTATTGCTGTAACCGAAACGCCGTTGCCCATGTGACAGGTAACGATTTTCGAGTTGTCGATGTCAAGCCCCGTCATTGTACATGCCTTTGCTGCAACAAATTTGTGGCTTGTGCCGTGAAATCCGTAGCGGCGGATTTTGTCCTTTTCGTACAGTTGATATGGAAGCGCGTAGAGATAAGCTTTTTGGGGTATCGACTGATGGAACGAGGTGTCGAACACGGCGACTTGCGGCGTTTCGGGCAATAGTTTTTCCATCGATGTAATACCTTTCAAATTAGCGGGATTGTGCAGTGGCGCCAGAGCGGAACATTTGTCGATATTGATTTTTGTCTGTTCATCGACCTGAACGCTGCCGGAAAAATATTCTCCGCCGTGCGCAATTCGATGACCCACAGCATCAATACTGTGGATATTGGTTATAACTCCATGTTGGGTGTCTGTCAGTGCGTTCAGAATGGCGTCGATTCCGCTTGCGTGGTCGGGGAAGGGTTGAGTTTGCTCAAAAGCATCCCTGCCGGCGGGTTTGTGAACTAAAACACCCTCCGGTAAACCGACTCTTTCGACAATTCCTTTTGCCATCACTTCCTTATCGTTGCTCGACATGTTCAGCAACTGATATTTGATGGAAGAGCTCCCGCAATTTAACACTAAAATATTCATAAAGCCATAAATATCAGCGCCATATAAACAAAAATCTGTTTCATTTGGCGTGTCAAAGGTAGGCATAAAATACGGATTGCCAAATATTTTTTTTATTTCATATCAATATTTTTTCTAACAGACTGTGTTTCAGTGGCGATTTTTTTGTAATAATTGTTTCTCATAACTGAATAACTGAATAACTGAATAATGCCTGCAGCGGATAGACTGCGGCGCCAAGTCCCGCAGGGACTACACATTAAATCAACAAATTCACATTCCGTCCCTGACGGGACGGTGGTTGCGTGTATCCGAGTTTTCGGACAGACACTATGTAGTGTTTGTCCGAAAACTCGAAAAAATGGCATATCTGCAAAGTCCCGCAGGGACGACACTTTATTAACCGGTGGCTTTAGCCTCCGGCAGCGAACTATCCACGGCTGTTGGGACAAGGTTCTACCTTGTCCACTCTATCCTTGCAGGCTGTGCCTGCATTTGCACCTTTGTTGGCAGGCGCAGCCTGCCAAGATAAACCGGACGAGGCACAGCCTCG
>JAITIA010000134.1 GCA_031279695.1 Prevotellaceae bacterium
AGGATGCAGGAAATTCTTTGGCAACCGTTTCTACCGAGCGATGCAATCCTACGGATTGCTTGATTGCTCCGCCTTTCACTTCAAAATCATATTTCGACCGACATTATGGACAGACACTAATTAATTCCAAAACCGTTGAATTTTCAAAATTATCAACAAAAAACAGGAGAAAAGTCTTTATAACCATCTGTTTTTCTGTTTAATTTTGTGGAATGAAAATAAAATTGTAATTTTGCGCCGTATTATTAAAAGATTAAACATTGACGTCGAATTTTGTAGATTATGTAAAAATATTTTTCCGGTCGGGAAATGGAGGCAACGGTTCAACGCATCTGCGACGGGAAAAATTCGTTCCTAAAGGTGGACCCGACGGCGGCGACGGTGGTCGCGGAGGGCATATTATCCTCAAAGGAAATAAACAGTACTGGACTTTGATTCACCTCAAATATCGCAAACATATTCACGCCGACGACGGCGAAGCCGGCAGCGGAAGTCTCTGTCATGGAGCAAATGGAAGGGACATTGTGGTGGATGTGCCTGTGGGAACGGTGGTTCGCGACCATGAGAGCGGCAATTTGCTGTGCGAAATTATTGACGAGGGCGAAAAAAAAATACTCCTCAGCGGCGGACGCGGCGGATTGGGTAACGCCAATTTCAAATCGGCAACAAATCAGACCCCGCGATATTCGCAACCCGGCGAAGCAGGTTCGGAAGGCTGGTATGTTCTTGAACTTAAACTGCTTGCTGACGTCGGGCTGGTGGGTTTTCCAAATGCCGGCAAATCGACCCTGCTTTCGGTGGTCTCCGCCGCAAAACCAAAGATTGCCGACTATGCTTTTACTACCCTCGAGCCAAATCTCGGAATTGTGAACTGCCGCGAAGGGCTTTCGTTTATTATGGCGGACATTCCCGGAATAATCGAAGGAGCGCACGAAGGCAAAGGTTTGGGACTTAGATTTCTCCGGCATATCGAACGAAATTCGCTGCTGCTTTTTCTTGTGCCTGCCGACAGCAATGATATTGTTGCCGAATATCGAACGCTGGTAAACGAACTCGAAAAATATAACCCCGAACTGCTTGACAAGCAGCGTATTCTTGCAATCTCGAAATGCGACATGCTCGACGAAGAGCTGAGCGCCGAAATTCAGCAGGATTTGTTTGCGCAAATACCTCAGATTCCATCAATTATGTTCTCGTCTATCACCGGAAACGGTATTCGGCAACTCAAAGATTTGCTTTGGACAACTTTAAATTCATAAAATATCATGCTTACAGTAATAGAAGGTCTCGACGGTGCAGGTAAAACCACTCAAGTCAGTCTTTTAAGAAAATATTTTGCAGAAAAGAACATCGAAAGTTATTTTCTGCACTTTCCCCGTTTCGACAATCCCACATTCGGACCTCTGATTGCCGCCTTTTTGCGCGGCGAATTCGGCGATGTTCATTCTGTTAACCCACAGATTGTTGCTCTGCTCTACGCCGGCGACCGCTACTGCGCCGCCGAAAGTCTGAAAACAATGCTCGACAATAATATTGCCGTAATTCTCGACCGTTACGTTTATTCCAATATCGCTTTCCAGTGCGCCAAACTTGCAGATATCGACGAAAGAGCGCGTTTGAGAGAATGGATATTCAATCTGGAATACAACTGTTTCCACACTCCGGAGCCGGATATAAGCATTTTTCTCGATGTGCCTTTTCAGTTCACCTCCAACAAACTGAAAATGCAGCGCAAAGGTCAGGAACGCGAATATTTGCAAGGTAAATCGGATATTCACGAAGCCGATCTCGATTTGCAGCATCAAGTGCGGGAGGTTTATCTCGAACAGACCGCCCTCGACAGTAATTTCGTACGCATCGATTGTACGGACAACGGTCTGAAAATGAAAAAGCCCGAAATTATCAGTTCCGAAATTATTGCCGCCATCAAAAGCCGCAACTTGATTTGACCGTGTACTGGCTGTAAAAAATGAAAAAATAAATAACTTGTTCGATTTGTTGGTCAATTTTGCATATTATAAATTTTGTTGTACTTTTGAGCGTTTTTTATAATATAAAATTTAAGGTCATGAATAGTATTACAGGATTAAAACCACAAGAGTTATGGGGTTATTTTTACGCACTTACACAAATACCCCGTCCTTCAAAAAAGGAAGAAAAGGTTATTGAGTTTATCTATAATTTCGGGAAAAATCTCGGATTGGAGACATTTAAAGACGATATTGGGAATGTCGTTATTCGCAAACCGGCGGCGTTGGGTTGCGAACACAAGCCCGGTATAATTTTGCAGACGCATTTGGACATGGTGCCGCAAAAAAACAGCGACAAAGTTCACGATTTTGAAAAAGACCCGATAACGGCGCTGATTGATGGCGACTGGGTTACCGCCGACGGCACAACTCTGGGCGCTGACAACGGAATAGGCGTGGCGGCTACAATGGCTGTACTTGCCTCTAAAACAATCCGGCACGGAGAAATCGAAGGCTTGTTCACCATCGACGAAGAAACAGGTATGACCGGCGCACAATCCCTGAAACCCGGACTGTTGAAAGGTTCGATACTGATTAATCTCGACTCGGAGGACGAAGGCGAACTGTATGTTGGCTGCGCAGGCGGTATCGACGGTAATTTTGTGTTTGATTATGACGACGAAACAGCGCCCGAAAACTCCGAAACTTTCCGCATTTCCGTTACCGTATTGCGAGGCGGTCATTCGGGAATGGACATACATCTTGGCAGAGGCAATTCCAACAAAATAATGTTCAGAATACTGAAAAATCTCGATAGCGAACTCCGTATTTCGTCAATTGCGGGAGGCAGCGTGCGCAATGCCATTCCGAGGGAAACATTTGCTACTGTGGTTGTTCCTGCGGGAAAAGCGGCAATGCTGGCTGACGAAATTCGGAAAATTGCAAACACCGTCGCCAACGAACTGCAATACGCCGACCCTGACGTGAAAGTGTGCTGCGAACAGATTGAGCCGGCAAAATCGGTACTGCCAAAAAATATTCAAACCAATCTGATTAACGCCATAACTGCCTGTCCCAACGGAGTGTTAGTCATGAGCCAAACCATACCGGGGCTGGTCGAAACATCCACAAATCTTGCCATAGTGAAATCGGAAAAAGGCAAAACCCACGTCGCCTGTCTCATAAGAAGTTCGGTGGATTCGGCAAAGGCATATTTGGCGTCGATGGAAGAGTCGGTATTCACGCTTGCCGGAGCAAAAAGCAGTTTCACAGGCTCGTATCCGGGCTGGAATCCCAATCCCAACTCGCAGATACTGTCGCAAATGAAGGAAATATACCATAAACTGTATGGTCGCATACCGGAAGTCAAAGCCATACATGCCGGTCTGGAATGCGGATTGCTTGGCGGCATATATCCCGAATGGGATATGATTTCCTGCGGTCCAACAATCAGATTTCCACATTCTCCCGACGAAAAAGTGAACATCGCTTCCGTTGAAAAATGGTGGACTTTTTTGATTGCCGTGCTGGAAAATCAACAGTAAAAAAGTATCTCACAAAAATAAAATTGTCAGAACCGGTAAATTGAAAACTGTGATGATCAGGCAACTTATATTTATATTGACACTGACGCTCTTTGCGGCTGAATATTCCGTCGCACAAAGCGATTTCGACCTTTCGCAACGTCATTTAAACGAGTCTGTCTATAATCCAGCCGCTACGGGCAACACTTTCTATACCAACATTTATGCTCATGCCCGCGTTCAGTGGGCGGGGCTGCCCGGAGCTCCATATACCGAAGCAATTGGCTTTTCGACCTATCTTGATGACTATAATTCGGCGGCGGCGCTCTTTATTTCCGGCGACCAGATTGGGTTTACGCACACTTACAATGCGCGGCTTTCGTATGCCTTCTACATCCCTGTGTTCAAGCGCTCGGCGATTTCGCTTGGCTTGTCGGGAGCGTTGCTGTATCGAAGCCAGAACGCCACAAATGCTCTGGTGGACGATTTAACTGACAGTGAACTTTTTCATGGCAATATCTCGGAAACCCGTCCCGACTTCGATTTTGGCGTTGAGTTGAACGGACCGCTCAAAATGGGCATTGCGTTTCGACATTTTGCACCAAAACTTGCCTCTGCAAACTTTAAACCCTATTCGTCGCATATCTGGTCGTACATTTCTACCACTCAGAATTTTGGCTCATCGACAACAGCCATCGAGCCCGTTGTTTCGCATGTCCTGCGCGACCGTTTCAACCGCTTTGAAGCCGGCGCTTTTCTCCATTTCAAACGGGAACTTCTACGTTACAATTCATATTCAAAAATAAAAATTTATTCGGACAGCAAATACTGGTTTGGAGGAATGTGGCGATTGCACGGGCAATTTTCGGTGATGGCAGGAATTGCTCTCAACGAGAACAGAAATCTGAAAATCGGTTATTCGTTCGATTATGCCGCCGGCGAATTGGCGAGGCTGTCGCAATTTGGTACGCACGAAATTTTTATCTCATGGAAAATGAAACCGCTGAGAAAATGCGACTCAGGCTGCCCGGGCGCTGAAAATAAAGAGTTAATGGATAGAGTGTCCGGCAGATTTGTTATCTATTAGACCTTGGGCAGTGATTAGTGATTAGTTTAGTGCCTGCGGCGGCGGTCTGAACTGTGATTTCAGGATGATTTTGCTGATTGATGTGATTGTTTGCGGCATTGTCTGAACTGTGATTTTAGGATGATTTAAATGATTTTTGTGATTTGTTTGCGTCGCCGCTGATTGCGGCGTATTGTTTGCTACGATGTAGAGACGCACGGCGTGCGTCTCCGCGAAGGATATTGCCCCGCCAGCGTGGTTGTGTTTTTCGTTGTAGAGACGGGGCGCGCCCCGTCTCTACGGTGTTTGCCGGTCAAGAGATTGCCACGTAGCCCAAGTCCCGCAGGGACTGCACATTATAATCGACGATTTTCACATTCCGTCCCTGACGGGACGGCGGTTGCGCGGTTGGGCTTGTGTTTTCTACCAACATTCCGTCCCTGACGGGACGGCGGTTGCGCGGTTGGGCTTGTGTTTTCTACCAACATTCCGTCCCTACGGGACGGTGATACATACAATCAAGTTTTATGAACCGCAAATTTTTCTGTTCTCTTGGAAAAAAAATTTCCTGCGGTGAGAAAAAAATTTTCCTGCGGTGAGAAGAAAATTTTCCTGCGGTGAAAAAAAATTTTTCCTGCGGTGAGAAAAAAAATTTCCTGCGGTGAGAAAAAAATTTTCCTGCGGTGAGAAAAAAATTTTCCTGCGGTGAGAAAATTTGCCGCAAAAGTACATCTCTTAATCTTATTTTCCAAATTGTGGGTGCGTCAGCCCCTGTTAATCTTGGCTGTGACGCTTCTCTTTGGTGGGAGACTTAGTAGCCCTGATACCCAAGGTAAATTGCCCTTATTTTCTCAGAGGAAATAATAAGGGAATAAGGGCGTAGGGACGCGATTAAGAGCGTCTCTACTAAGGGATCCTTTGGAAATAAGGGTTCTATGTATTTTCCACACAATTTCCGGTATAACCATATTTTTTTTCATAGCGCCTCAAAAAAAGATTTAGCCGAAAAAGAGGTAAAAAAAAGTAAAAAAAGTGGTGATGATTGTAAATAAATCACTAATTTTGTGGTTGATAAACATAAAATTACGATTAAATAAAACATCACCACTTTATGGGCGCAAAATTAGGCATTTTAGACGAATTGACAAACATTCTGTCAACATTATATTGCTCTGTGCTGGTCGAAAACGACGGGCACTATTTTGTTGGCGCAAATGACGGTATGTTTGGAATGGTCTTCGACCGAATGCCCGAAAGCGGCGTCGAACTGCTGCCCGAACCGCTATTACATGTCGATACTAAAATACAATTCCGGCTTTCAATCCCACACTCATTGTTTTAAGTTTGTTGGACAAGGTTGAGTTTAATACGCTTTCGTATATTACGGGAGTATTGAAAGTTACAGGATGTTTGTTGTTCGATTTTCCTGTGTTGTTCAAACCGTAGTCAAAATATATCCCTGTACATAGTCCTATACTGCCCAAATCAAAACGCAAGCCCGATTCCAATGATAGTATAAAAGCTACGCCAATTTCAATTTTACTGTGATGAGTTCCATATACATTGTTGTTGAAAAAACCATGCTGCGGAAGTTTGTTGTACGTTACGTTTTCGTATTCGTAGTGAGCTTCGGAGTTGATTCTGCCTCCACTCATAGTTACTTTGGACGATACCGGAATCCCTACTTTGAAACCAGCTGCTGCATAAAAATCCAAACCTGTGCCGACAGGTGTTTTGAATTGTGCTTTTACGGGTATTGAAAACAATACAAGTTTCTGTTTTTCCTCGTAATCACGAATGCTGTAGCTGTATTCCAGATTGCTTGCGGGAGTACTATTCGGGTCGAAGGTATTATATTTTTCCGACAATTGTGCATACTTTGTTTTTCTGCCAAAAGTCGAAAATTCCATACCTCCTGCGACGCCCCATCTGGCGTCAAAGTTAAAAGTGTATGTTGCACCTGCGCCAAATCCGGGCGAACTGTGCTTTTTGCCGTCTGAATCAAGTTGGTACAGAAGGTTCGACAAAGATACTGTAAGATAAGCCGAATATTCGTGTTTGTTGAATTGTTCCGAACTTGTTTGTTCGCTTTGTTCGTTTTGCGCTTTGCTGGCAAAACCCGTTGTAAAAAACAGCATACTTGCTATTATACCGTTTTTCAATGTCATATTAATGATATTTTTCATATTGATGATGTTTTTAGAGAGAATGGTTGTTGGCGTCCGACAAATTGCCACAATAGTCGGACGCCGCTTAACCATCCATTTAATTATTATTTATTTTCAATTGATTATTATTTTAATTGTTTGCACATTGCCCGATACGGAAGTTATCCTGAACAGATATATTCCCTGACTTAGATCGGAGGCATTAAAGATTGATTTTGCCGAATGCAGCATAATTTTCTGCTTCATCGGCGCTCCTGATATGCTATAGATATCCAGCGTACTGCCTAAATAATTTTCGGGCAATTCGAGTATCAGGTTTTCGCCACGAGCAACAGGGTTCGGATATGCTAAAATCTGAGTTATACTGCGTGTGATATTCATGCAGGCAGTTTTCCATTCGCCGGCAATTTCGACCTGAGCCTTGTAATTGCTTACATCGCCGTTGATTTCAATAAATTCGCCTGTTCCGATAAATTCATCGCCTTTGTACCAGCGTACTCCGCCAACGATATAGCCGCCATTGGTTGCCGTGTTAGTATTGATGGCAAGAACATCTGACCAGCGATGAATATACAGATTGTGATTGTCGATATCGCAGGCTGCACGTACTATCGTTATTGTATAGACTTTCTGCGAACCGTCTTCGGCTGTTACTGTAAGTACAACAATATTTGTGTTGCCAACAACCAGAGGCATGTTTGCTACATTACCGGTTATAGTTGCTTGATGATGAGACACCTCTCCTCGTATATCGATATGTTCTACGACATTGGCAACATTGATGGTATATGTGGTTATGCTGGCGTCGAACTCGGGCGACATTGTTCCGGCGCTATGGAAAATTAACCGCAGATTAGCGTCGCTACTTTCAGTTTCGATTATTACCGTCCATTTCGCATAAAGCGTAATGTCCGAGGTAACTGCATCAACAGTGAAATTCCATTCGTTGGTGCAGTTTGCTTCTTTGAACCAGCCGCCAAAAGTGTATCCTATCCGCGTTGGGTTGGTCGGAGAAGTTGCCAGCGCGCCATGCTCGACGGTTTGTGAGGCTACATCGCTGCCATCCTGCGAATTGAAGGTTACCGTGTGTGCGTAATCGGGATTAGATACTATCTCAAAGACGACGCTGGTGTTTGTCAGCACATAATTTGCGGAAGGCGTTTCAAAATCGGCCGTTGCAATGTAGCCCGTACCGATTTCGGTCTGCTCGCCGGAAACTGACAGCGCTATTGTTTCGTCAAGTACTCCGATGGCAGTGGCTATTGGTTTTTGGGCTGCGCCGTTGTACAGAAGCGTTGTGTTAGTCCAATCGACTGACACTTCTTTAGGAGTAATTGCAAAGGTTTTGTCTGTATCGAAGTCAAACGTATAGTTACCGCCCGCGCTCAGAGTACCCGCATTGATTGCGTAAGTATTCACATTTTCGCCGGCTGCCCGTGCAAGCGCTCCGCTGAACAGACTTTCGCTGTCGCTGCCCTTCCAGCCACTGACTGTGTATGTCAGCATCGGGTCAACTTCGCCGTAAATCTTGCTCTGATTATCATTTGGCGTAACAGTGAGCGTTGCGGGAGTAATTGCAAAGGTTTTGTCTGTATCAAAGTCAAACGTATAGTTACCGCCCGCGCTCAGAGTACCCG
>JAITIA010000217.1 GCA_031279695.1 Prevotellaceae bacterium
TGCAGCCAGTTTACGCATTAAGTTTTGTCAATGAGATATTTGAACCGTCGTTACCGTTGGAATACTATCACCATTACCGTATAGTAAACATTCAGCATACCGAAAAACAGATCAAAGGGTTGGAATTTGTTTTTATTGAACTGCCCAAGTTCAAGCCCTGCAATCTTGGCGAGCGCAAGCTACACGAGCTGTGGTTGCGTTTTCTAACAGAGATACAAGAAAATACGGAAGTCATTCCTTCCTCCTTGCTTTCGACGGAGGAAATGCGAGAAGCGGTTCACTATTTGGAACAGGGCGCCTATACGAAAGCAGAGTTGGATGCTTACGACAAATATTGGGATGCTGTGATGGTAGAAAAAGCCCTTCGTTCCGACAGTATACTCAAAGGACATGCGGAAGGACGTGCGGAAGGACGTGCGGAAGGTGAAGCCGAACGGTTTGCGCTCAAAGCGGCTCTTGAAAAAGAAAAATCTGACTTTGAGATGGCTCTTGAAAAAGAAAAATTGGAGCGCGCAGCTCTTAAAGCCAAAATAGATGAACTTGAACGTCAGATTTTGAAAGATAAATAAAGTACAGAAGATGAAAAAGATTTTTGTTATACTTATTTATATGATATGCATGGACATATCGGCGCAGGGACCGGACATATTGGCGCAGCCGAAGGATACGGTAACTGTTGATGACGAAACGTTTAATCTGATGTCCGACCTGTCGAAATCGCAACTCGGCAAGGGCGAAATACATCTGTTTACAACCACTCATCAGGATTTGGGATGGATTGATCATCCGGAAGTATGTATCATTCTTCGCGATACCGTCTGGCTTACTCCGTTTTTCGAGCGGATGGAGCGAGAGCCGGATTTCAGAATGGACATCGAACAGACCTCTATTCTGATGGAATATCTGCACCGTCATCCGTTTCGTCGGCACAAGATAGAGCAATGGCTGCGCGACGGGCGGATTTGTGTGGGCGCCACCTATATACAGCCCTACGAGGAAATGTATTCGGGCGAATCGCTGGCGCGGCAGTTCTATCTCGGAAAGCGCTGGCTGAAACAGGAATTTGACTATACCGCCCGCTCGTATTTTAATGTCGATGTTCCAGGTCGTACCCTGCAAATGCCGCAACTGTTGGCACGCGCCGGAGTAGAAAACATGCTCATCAGCAGGCACGGTCGCGGAATGTTTAACTGGGCCTCGCCCGACGGCTCGACGGTACGCTTTTATTCGTCCGGTCATTACGACTTTTTTTACAAAAATATACTTGCCTCGCCCGATAGTAAGGCTTTCAATCTGCTTGCAAAAGAGGCAATAATTTGGTATAAAGACTATAATAATATATCAAACACAAAAAGCGCGATGCCGGCAATGCTGAACTACGAGTTTATCTGGGATCAGGCGCCGGCGCAAAACTGCGACCCCTTTGCCGCGCGCTGGAATGCCATAACTCATATCCGCACCAAGCAGGGCAAAACAGAGCCAGTCCGTTTGCCCAAATTCCGACGTGCCACCGCCGACGATTTTTTCGATGCTCTGAAAGTCTCAACCACGTCGCTGCCAACAATATCGGGCGAACGACCCAATGTGTGGCTCTATATCCACGGACCCTCGCACGAGCGGGCAATCACCGCCTCGCGTAAAGGTGATATCGCCATTACTGCGGCAGAAAAAGTCGCCTCTTTCAACGCCATGACCGACGGGGATTTTACCCGCTATCCGGCGTCGCAACTTGCGGATGCGTGGAAATCAAAAATATATCCCGACCATGGCTGGGGTGGCAAAAATGGCGAAATTACCGATAATACTTTTCTCCGACGGTTTGAACATGCGCTTGCCCAATCCGAAGAAATACTTGAAACGGGTATCGACCGGCTTGCCTCGCAAGTACGTACAAATCAAAAAGATAACTCAATACCGATAGTGGTATTCAATACCCTTTCGTGGCGACGCAACGATATTGTAACTGTGGATATTAGCCTGCCGCGCGGATACGCAGATAAAATTGATATATTCTCTGCACATGGAAATAATGCTACATTTCATCTGTCAGAGGTAAGTTTTCATAAAGATGGCAGTATCAGCACAGGAAAATTATACTTCATCGCAGAAAATATTCCTCCATTTGGATATTTAACATTCTACCTTAAGCCATGTAAATATGAATACGATCGAAACGCATTTTACAACAAAAACTTAGCACAATGCGGTATGACTGACATATTGTTCGATTCAGGAGGAATAAAAAGCATTTATGATATGTATCTTAAGCAAGAGATACTGGACACATCGGCATATTTTGGCGGTGAAATAGTTACTCTGCGTTCACGAGGTAACGGAGCAGGAGAATTTGACGCCGTTCAACAGCCCGACACCTCCGGTTTCGACAGAACATCGTGGAATAATTTGGGATGGATATTAGAAGAAGGTGGAGATATCTATGCTCGATATATCTATCGCAGCAATATCCGCAACGCAATTGTTGAACAGAAAATAACAGTTTATTTTCCGATAAGAAAGATAGATTTCGACGTGGAAATACGGAATTGGGAAGGCGTCCTGTTCCGCGAATTTCGTATGATGATACCCATTAATGTAAAAAGTATGGACAGCAGCGAAATTGCTTACGAAGTTCCCTACGGAGTTGTGCGTATCGGCAAGGACGAGATGAGCGGCTCGGCAGGAGAACGCTATCTGACGCCAAATAAAGACATTCATCCGCGCGGGGTGGGCAACTGGTTTGGCGTATCGGGCGACAAGTTTGGCGTAACGCTCAGCACCTCCGTTGCTGCCGTCGATCATATCGACCCGACGGGGAAAACCGCGCTGCCTGTTATCCAGCCGATTATTTTCGCCTCCCGCCGCAGCTGCCACGGCGAAGGCAACGAATATTTACAGTATGGCGATCATTCAGCGCATTTCTCTCTTACCTGGCACGAGGCGGGCTGGCAAAACGGTCATCGCTTTGGAACAGAGGCAAACGAGAAACTGTTGGCAGTATTCAACCCTACTCAATTTGCCGGTGCCAAACTGCCTGAGGAACACAGTTTTTTTGGTATCGACAGTAAAAATGTGGTGATTTCGGCAATCAAAAAATGCGAGGACGACGAGTCGATTGTTGTACGGATGTATAATTTGAGCGGCAACGAGGAGACTGTTAGCCTTGCGCCCTCCGTCAAACCAAGCGCCATTATCCGCCTCAATCTCATAGAAGAAGAACAGGAACAAGTGAAAGAAATTAAGATAGGCGGATATGCTATTGAAACATTTAAACTGAAATTTGATTGATTTGAAGAAAACAGATTCAGTGATTTGCCACAACAACATTTGTGCTTTTTCACTTTAATATAATACAATAACATACCTGACTGCCTGTCGATTTCATCGACAAACAGTCAGGCGTTAAATTGGACAACCCATTAACCTTGAGGCGTTTCAGCCGGAGGCGTCGGTACTGTCGGAGCTACCTGTACGGCTGGCGCTACTGTCGGAACTATCTGTACGGCTGGCGTTACCGAAACTGTCGTCGCTACTGCCAGTCTGGGTTTGCGACCTCTTTTCTTTTTTTCTTGAGGCGCTTGCGCTGTTGCGGGCTTTGCAGCTGCTTTTCTGCCTCTGCCTCTTTTTGTTGGGGCGTCTGTCGGAGGTGCAGCAACTTGCGCTTGTGCGGTTTCTGTTTGTACTGCGGCTTGAACCGATCTTCTGCCTCTTCTTCTTTTGGGCTCAGCAACTTGTGCCGGCGCTGTTTGGGCAGCATCGTCTGTTTGGGCAACACGGGAACGCCTTCTTCTTACAGGTTTGATTTCCGGTGCGGCTTCCGGTGCAATTTCCGGTTGAGTTGCCGGTGCAGCCACTTCTTTGTTCTTGATTTTCACAACAACACTGATTTGCTGTTCCGGATTGGCGGAGCGCGAAATTTGCTGGACTTTTACTTCAAACAAATCTGCATATCCCAAATTCAAAAATTTGCTGATCTGGCTGTTTTTGTTTTTAGGGATGTAGCCAAGTTTAAACTCGTTGTAATACAGGGCAACAGCCGATTCATCGAATCTGTTTTCAGGCTCTGGCACTAAACGCAGTTCTGTGCCAATCGATAGTTTATCAAACACATCCACACCATCGTAGTAGGTGAAGCCTGCAATGTTGAAATTGTCGTAATGTCTGTTTATCATTTTCTTAAAATTTTTAATAAAAACATTGAAATTATTTGCCGCAAAAGTATGTATTTATTTTTAAATTCAAAAATCGATACAAAATTTATTTTTTGATTTGTTTTGATTTGTTTCTATAATTTTCTGAAAATAAACAGTTTAATTGGATAAAAAAATTTACGCCACAGTGCAAAAAAATTTTACAGTTAAATCAATTTTTCGACAATAAAATCAAAAAAAATTAAACTTTTGTCAAAAAATCCAAAGTATCTACGCCGTCGGGATAATCGCGTAAGTCAGGTTTTTGGCTCTGTCCGAAAGGAATAATTCTGTTGATATTTATATGACCTGCCACACATTGAATTTTGTCTTTTTCAATTGCTATAAAATTCTCAATATCTGCAATATTATGGTATTCCATATAATTAACAACGGCAATTGAGGAGTACGACAGTGGTTGTTTTTTCAATATCAAAAAACCGTTAGTAAAATATGTTTGCCTCGCAAGTTCGGCATTTGCTTTTTGATAGCGAAAACAGTCGCTATATCCTTGATGTTCCATTATTTGTGCATGGTTGGATATTGCATTTAGAAACGAATTAAAATCGTAATCGGGAGGGACAAAAATATTGGAAATATTTCTGCATCCAAGTCCGTAATACAAAAAAATATCTTCGCCCAAAGCCTTCAATTCCATGCTGTTCTCCTTGCCATCGAGTATTGCCAGACTATAACGGTTTTTGCGAATCAACAATGGTAAATGTTTATAGGCGGCGCGAAAATATCTTGCTGTATTGTTGCTTCCGGTTGCAATTACGGCGTCGGGTTTTTCGGTCTCAAATTCGTCAAAAACAATGCGTTCGCGTATCGATGGACAGGAGGCGACAAGCAGGCGGCAAAGGGTTTTTAGCAGATGTTTGTCTTTCGACGACGGTTTTATTATTGCAATATTGCCCGAAACCAGAATACTCAAAAAATCGTGGAAACAAACCAGAGGAATATTGCCTGCCGCTATCAGTTTTATACGCTTGGCAATCTGTGTGTTGTATGGATATGCGGACAGCCATTCGTTCAGTTTTTTTTCGTCCAGCATTTGATTGGCAATTGCCAGAAGCGCAAAATATATGTTTTCTCTGTTGAACCAGTAATTGTCGATACATGAGGCAGATACAGCCTGTTCAAGTTCTGCGTTGTTCCTGTCTTTGCAAAACGAATGGAGTTGTTTGCCCAAAATGGCAAATGCATTAATAATCTGTTCCCGGCTTAGCATAATATACTGTTAATGTAGGTATTCACCCTGTTGGACAGATTTTTTACTGCCAATGGAATATTCCAGTTGTTTTTATTTCGCGGTTCAACCATGTTTGAAATGGCACGAAAGGCTGCAAAATTCATGTTTTCAGAGAGTAAGACGTAAAAAAAGGCGGCGCTTTCCATTGTTTCAATGTCGGCTGAAAATTTTTCGCGCATAAATCGAATTCTGTTTTTTTCGCCGGAAACGGCATTGTTTGTCAGTCCTTTAACTGTGGGTAACGACAATTGTTCCGCAATTTTTGCGGCATTTTCCGAAAACAGCAAACCGTGGGAAAAAGGCGGAGAATTTGGCGCAAGCAAACCTTCATCGAAACAGCTCGTAAAACCTTTGTCGCTTAGTATGCCAAAATCGCCAAACGCCTCAGATTCAACCACTGCTACGTCGCCAATTTTCAGTTTTGTCGAAAAACTTCCCGCAATTCCGACGTTCAACACTAAATTGTATTTCTGCAACTGTATTTTGCCAAGACTGTATGCTGTGGCAACTATGCCAATTCCTGTGGTTAAGCGAGTTACAGCGTCATTTTCGACAATGTGCCGCAATTCGCCATCAGTTGCTGCCGTAACAAGTATTTTCATTGCATCATGCTTAAACGTATTTCGGTCAATACGTTTTTTGTATTCATAGTAAAATCGCTATTCATCATCCATGCGTAATATGAAGGTTCAATTGCGAGTATCTCCTTGACTTTGCGTCCCTTATGTTTTCCGAAATTAAAGTGTGGCTCGCCGTTGTGCATTATTATTCTGCCGGCATAATCGACATTGGTTGAGGGCGTTGAAAAGTCGGAAAGAAATTTCACGCTGTTTTCGAGTTCGGGATATTTGTCTAATTGAGACTGAAGAACTTCGTAGGTCGCCATACTGTCGGCACAGGCGCTGTGAGCATTTTCTAACGATTTGTTGCAGTAGAACTTATATGCTGCAATCAGAGTTCGCTGTTCCATTTTGTGAAAAATGTTCTGAACGTCGATAATTTTTTTTCTGTGTAAGTCGATATTGACCTGCGCTCTCAGAAATTCTTCGGCAAGCAGGGGAATATCAAACTTAAAAAGGTTATAACCGGCCAGATCGCAGTTTTCCATATACTGCACCAAATTTCTTGCAATTTGTTTAAAAGTTGGACAGTTTTTCACATCTTCGTCTTTAATGCCGTGAATATCGGAGGCTTCCTGCGGGATAGGAATTTCGGGATTCACTCTGTGTGTTTGGGCTTCTTCTCGCCCGTCGGGAAATACTTTGATGGTCGAAATTTCCACAATTCTGTCGGATGATACACTTAGCCCCGTGGCTTCTATATCAAAGATAATGATTGGATTCGTTAATTTTAATTTCATCTGAATTACGGTAAAAATAAATGCAAAAGTATATAAAAAATTTCAAATACTCACAGATTGATTCGAAACTGTTGATTTTTTTGATTGTCGCAAAAAAAATTTGGGGCAAAATTGTCTTTGAAAATTGGCAGAACGACGGCGAAAAATTTTTCAACCAAAACACAATCGATTTTGGAGAATAAAAAAAAATTCATACTTTTGCAGCCGTTTTTCAACTGCATTTTGTGCGGAACATAATGAGCAGGTTATATGTTTATATATTGTATAACAATTTTTTGCATGACAAGTTTTTAGATTTATATGACGAATACAATACTTGAAAATGAAGAATTATCGGCGAATACTCTCTTTAATTTCACAAAGAAACGTGAGTATCTTCTGTTGAATCTGGAAAAAAATTTCAGACCAAGGTTAGTATTGGAAGAGTATAAACCAATATTGGGAAAAGAGTATAAAGCAGCAGTGCCAATGACTTGTTTTTGTGATATAAGACTGTCGAATATTTCGGTACATATCAAGGAATATGGAAACTATGGAATAGGTCTTAAGAAGAAATGGGGAATAAGCAAAGGACTTAATCCTGTTCAGTATATTTCTTCCAAAGACTCGTATTTTTTGACTTCGTTTAGAAAAATGACAGATGATCTCAAACCCGACACAAACAGTTTTATGAATGTATTCGTATTCTTTAAACCATATAAAGGAGAACAAAACGGCAAAAATCGTAATTTTTACAATGAGCGGGAATGGAGATATGTGCCGTCGGAGATTGATGTGGATAAAATGATGTTAACAGGTGAGGAATATGAAGATACTCTAAAACAGAACAATATTAATGAAATATTGCAACAGCCGGAATATACACTGGCTTTTTTATTCTCGGATATTAAATATATTGTTATAGATAAAGATAATGACAAAGATGTTATTATCGAAACAATGCTGAAAACACCCTCAGTTACAGAAAAAGAAATTTCTCACATAATATTTATAACTAATGAAATGATAAAGAACGATATATAAATTTAATAAAAATATAAAAACATGAATATAAAAACATTAACATTTGTGGAAAAAGATGGACAACCGGAAATAGTGGAAAATGAACAAGAAGAACTGACCGATGATCAAATGATAGATCGTATGAGTAAATCTTTTGCTCTATTGTCAATAGACAGAATAATATTAAAAAACAGGAAAAATTATGATCCCGCCGTTTTGTCGCAAAAAATAGGTATAGGAGAGTGATTATCTTGAAATTATTACCAAATTCAAAAAATGGAACAGGAAAATTACAGTGTTATACAAGTTGTAGAAACAGAAGACTTTGAGAAAGAATTTGAGAAACTGTTAAGATATGACGGTAATGCTGGTTTTATTCAAAAATCGATAAACAAGACCCCTATATTTCTGTATTTTATTAATTATCTTAAAAATAGTGCAAATGGATTGAGAATATGTACAATTGTTTTGGAAAAACATTATACTTGTCAATCTTATCTGGAAGATTATGTAAATTATTATGCCAGATGCTATACGCCGTACAATAAGTATTGTAAACGCATACATTTTTTTTCCACAAAATTCAGTAACGAGGACTTTCAGAATATTATGCTTCAAAATTCGGATGCTGAACAATGGCATGGATATGAGGGTTGTATGGTTGTAAAGCCTCAGCCCAAGGGGATTTTTGGGATTACATATCTGAATCATTATAGTAATAACAAATCAAAAAATCGGTACTATACTTGCCTGACCACAAAAACAATAAACCTGTTTGGGCATGAATATCAGATTAAAACTATGCCATTTATGGAGCAGGACAGCATTGTTGCATCGTGTGCAACAACCGCCTTGTGGATGGCTTTTCAAACCACATCGGCTTTTTTTGGAGTCAAAGCGCCAAGTTTGAGCGAAATTACAATGCTGGCAGGTTATCCCGATTCGACAGGGAAATTGTTTCCCAGCAAGAAACTTACGCTGTCGCAGGTTTGCAAGGCGATAAACAATAATGGTTTGATTTCTGAACTCAGAACAGACTTGACTTCGTCCACCGATTTGAAACAATTGATATATTCATACACCAAAGGAAATATTCCTATCCTTTTGAATCTTAAAATCGAACAGTTTGAAGAAACACATCTTGTTACAGTAAACGGATACCGGTTTGACGAAACAATAGACAATAAGAACATAACATATATAAGCGAGAAAATTAATAAAATTTATGTACATGACGGACAAATAGGTCCTTTTGCGCGAATATCTATAAAATTGACACATGAGAATAAGGCGGATTATGATTATGAATTGGAAACGCCGTGGTGGAAACAGGAGGAACTGCATGAATGGATTGCCAACACCAACGACGAAGCCAAGCATCCTGAAAGTTGTGCAAGAGCGCATCCTGTAAGTGTGGTAATTCCTCTGTCTCCGGAAATAAAAATCACACATGAAGAAATCTTGGAACAGCAACGTATAATATCATTTGTTGCCGGAATATTTATAACCAATTTTCACGATTTTGTTGTATGGGATATTTTTTTGATGAAAAGTAATGAGTATAAAAAAAATCTGTTACAGGAATTTAAGGACAAGAAAAATTCGCAACTACAGACTATTTTATTACAGTCGCTTCCCAAATATATTTGGGTCATTCAGGCTCGATATAAAACAGGAGATATACTTGTATTTGATTATATATACGATTCGATAGAATTGAACAAATCGGGACAACCGTTCGCTATAAATATATATGATGAGAATTTTTTATCCAAGATTCAAAAAACAAAATCTTTATTTGTGAATGGATTTTATAAAGACTTATACAAAGATTCATATATGCGTAATTTTAATGATATACCATATAATATGACCGCGATTATTGAATGGCTCAATAAAGACAGTCAAAATTGGGAAACATTAAAGAACAAAGTCTTGGAGGAAAGTGACACTATACTTGTATCAGAAAAGACAAAGAAGATATTGAAGACAAAAACCATATCGGAAAAGACAAGGGAGATGTTGATATCAAAATGATAAATAAAAACCCACACATTGCGCGATTTAACAACAGGCAACGAAACACGTTTAATTTTCCGCTTTGCTTTGCCGATGCTTGTCGGCAACATTTTCCAGCAGGCGGCGCAAATCATTAATGCAGCGATAGTTGGCAAATTTATTGGGGCGGATGCGATGGCGGCGGTAGGCGCGTCGTTCTACATCATTTTTGCTCTGATTGCCTTAGTTATAGGCATAGGAATTGGAGGAACGGTGGTGGTTTCACAGTATTTTGGCGCCAAACAGTTCGACAGCGTTAAAAGCGCGTCCGACACGATGCTGATATTTCTCACCTCTGCCGGCGCTTTTGCCGGTGGAATTGGAATTATTTTTGCCCGTCCGATTTTGCGGCTCACAAATGTGCCCGATTCGCTGCTCGACGATGCGCAGACTTTCATGTCGATCAACATGTTGGGAATGTTTGCGCTGTTTGGCTACAATGCCGTTGCCGCAATTTTGCGCGGACTGGGCGACTCCATCCGTCCGCTCTATTTTCTCGTGATTGCCACAACTCTCAATCTCGGTCTCGATTTGCTGTTTATCATCGTTTTCGGATGGAAAATCAAAGGCGTAGCCTGGGCAACGTGCATAGCATTTTTTGTTTCTTTTGCCCTGTCGATCATATATTTGAACAAACGCCATGAACTTTTGAAATTCTCGCTACGCACAATGAAATTCAGCAAACGCATTTTTATGATGGCGCTACGTATCGGCTTGCCGTCGGGATTTCAGCAAACTTTTGTGGCGCTTGGAGGCGTTGCTCTTGTGGCAATTGTCAATAAAATGGGCGTCGAAATTATGACCGCCTACACGGTTGCCGGACGTATCGACAGTTTTATTTCGATGCCGGCAATGAATTTTTCGGCAGCGCTGTCGGCATTTGTCGGTCAAAATCTGGCTGTTGGCAACTATCGACGCATCAATCGCGGGCTACGCACTACGCTGATAATGTCGGGCACAATCTGCTTAACATCAATGGCTGTTGTTGTTTTGTGGGGCGAAGGTATCATGAGGCTTTTTGTGAACACCGACGAGCCGGGCTATGCGCTTATTGTCCAAACCGGTACGGAATATTTGGTGATAGTCTGTTCGTTCTATATAGTGTTTTCGTCGATGTTTGTAATGAACGGGCTGCTGCGAGGCGCCGGCGCAACGCTCATTCCCATGTTTATTACTCTGTTTTCGCTCTGGCTCATACGTTTGCCCCTTGCATGGTGCCTGTCGGAATATGCTGGCATGGGCGCTCGCGGCATCTGGTGGGCAATTCCAATAGGATGGTCAACAGGCTTCCTCGGCGTATTTATCTATTATCTCTCAGGAAAATGGAAGGGAAAGGGAGTGGTTAGTGATTAGTGGTTAGTGGTTAGTGGTTAGTGCCTGACGGCGGTGTTCGTCGCAAGGGGCTCAAAATCTTGGTTCTACTGGGAATTGTGTGGAAACTTTTGTTTTTTCAATAAATTATCGATACAACCCCCTTATTTCCAAAAGTTCCCTTAGTAGTCCTGATACCCAACGTAAATCGCCCTTATTTTCTCAGAGGGAATAATAAGGGAATAAGGGTGCAGGGACGCGATTAATAGCATCTCTACTAAGGGCACCTTTGGAAATAAGGGATCTATGGATTTAGCCCACAATTCCCAGTTGAAACAAAATCTTGATAACCTTAACCCAACTTGCTCAACTTCATGATGTATTTACCTCATATTCAGCTTAATGCTAATTTTTGATTTCAACTATGGGGGACTACGGCTTTTTTTCTCATTTGAGGGTTCGACTGTTTAAAA
>JAITIA010000219.1 GCA_031279695.1 Prevotellaceae bacterium
GGAGTTATTCTTAATAATAATGAACTTCAGGCAGAAGGAACAGAGGAAGATTTTAACCAGAAAAAATATAACTTGCTCTGTGCCATATCGGAAATATCTGATATGGCTATGATGGCAAAGCATACAGTGGCGTCGTTATTTAAAGAAGATGTGAGAAATTTTTTTGATGAACAGAATATCATATATACCCCGCAGTTTATTGCCAAAGGGAATACAGGCTTTGAATTTTCATTTGATTTTCAGATTGCCGGAAGGCAAAAAGAGATTGTTATCAAATCTTTCAATTCCCTGAACAAAATCAATGTGGTCAATTTTTTGTTTGGGTGGGAAGATATTAAAAATGCAAGAGAAAAAATATCCGGTAAAGAGTTGAAAGGATTGGCAATTATCAATGATATGGAAAAAGAATTAAGACAAGAGTATATTGGTGCGCTTGAAAGTAAAGGTGCCGGTATTTTTAAGTGGGGTCAGCGCTATCAACCGGGAATTTTAGAAAAATTAGTCGCGTAAGACAATATTGATATTCCGCATAAAAATTATAATGGAAACATAGAAGTGGATTTGCCGAAAATTTTAGATGAATTATTTTAAGAAAGAAAGAATGTCGATGTCATAATGTAATACATATAGTTTACGCTAAAAAACAAGTAAAATTTCCACAACTATTCCATGATAAATTCTGTGCACCAAATAATAAGACTATTTACGCTTCGGAACTCTGCTCACATTGTCCGCATATCTTAAACAACCACAAAAAATTTCAATATGAAACAAAAAAACATCATAAAAATACCATTTCTACTCTGCTGGATTGCGGGATTTTTACTCGCGGCCTGCGACAGCGGCGATATTTATCCCGAAAAGAAACACGTCGAAGAAATGAAAATGAGCGTAAATGCCGTTTTTCATTTTGAAAACATCGAAGCTTTTCCGCAAAATTATCGCATTGTGTGGGGAGCCTTTATTGGAACGTCGCCTTATCCGTTGGCCAGCGAAATTGTTTCGGCGTCAGAGAGCTGGGAAGCCGAGCCGCTGCAATCCGTCCCGAAAGGAACAAGCTATATGGCGCTTGCGCTGGTGGAAAAAACGGAAATCAAAGCAAAATATATCTTTGCGAAATTCCCCATAGATAATTCATCCACAGCAATGAACATCTCCGAAACGGTGGATCTGGCACGTTTCGAGCGCGTACAGGCGCAGGTATTTACGCCGCAGTGTATCCAGTGTCATGGAGGCGGAGGACTTGCGGCGGAACTGGATCTGACTGAAAATAACGCTTATGCAAACCTCGTCGATGTGCCTTCGCTGGCCGATAACTCGCCGAAAAACCGCGTTACAAAGCACAGCCTGCAAAACAGTTTCCTGATTGACGTGCTGACTACACAAATACCGACCGTAACAACCAATCACGTAACCCTTTCCACGCTTGACGCAGACGATGACATAGCGCTGGTTCGAGCCTGGATTATGAACGAAAACGAAGAATAATCATAAACATTTATGAGATATAAAGAAATCATATCAAGAAACTTATCTGTCAATATACGGCTGTCGTCCTTCGAGCGTGAAAATGCAGGCGAACACCATGCTTTTATCGAAGGTAACGACACGCTTTTGAATGCCAACACGCAGTATGCCAACATAGAAGAAGCCATTCGCAGTATCGCCGAAGAAAACTTCCCGCACACGGCCACACTTGTGATGAAACGCTATTTCGTGAGCGACGCCGTCAATCATGAAAGCCTTCTGCACAGGGAAAAATCCGCAAACGTCGCAGTATCAATCGTACAGCAAGCGCCGCTGAGCGGAGCAAAAGTGGCGTTGTGGGCGTATTGGGTCGAAAATGCCAGGGTAAACGAAAACGGAGAAAATTCCGTCGTGATGCAACATTCGGCCTACAGTCATTTATTAGACATGCAAATGCACAGTCATGGAAATGACGAGTTTGCACAAACCGAAGACGTCTTTACAAAATATACGCAAAAATTAAAAAACGCGGGCTGCTCGCTTGCGGATAACGCTGTTCGCACCTGGATTTTCGTACAGGGCGTGGATACTCACTATTCCGACATGGTAGAGGCTCGCAAACAGCATTTTAACAAGTGCGGACTGACCGAAAAGACGCATTACATCGCGAGTACCGGAATCGAAGGCAAATACATCCACCCCGAAACTACGGTACTGATTGACGCTTACGCAGTACGGGGAATCGCAAAGGAGCAAATTACCCTCCTGAAAGGCGCAAGCCACCTGAATCCGACGCACGAGTACGGCGTAACTTTCGAGCGCGCAGCGGCAGTGGATTATGGCGATCGCCGACACATTTTCGTCTCAGGCACAGCGAGTATAAACAATAAAGGCGAAATAGTTTTTCCGCTCGACGTCGGCAAACAGACCGAGCGCACGCTCGAAAACATAGCCGTACTGCTGCAGGAGGGCGGCGCAACAATGGGAAACGTAGCCCAAATGATTGTTTACCTGCGCGATACGGCCGATTACCGTGTCGTTTTTTCTTATCTTGAAAAAAATTATCCCGAAATTCCAAAAACCATAGTCTGGGCGCCTGTTTGCCGACCCGGATGGCTCATTGAAATTGAGTGCATTGCAATCTGCGAGGCAAAAAACGAAAAATATGCTGCGTTTTAGCCGAAAAATTTTTTTTGGATTGTGGATCCTGCTTGTCCTGACGCTGGTTACGGCAACTTTCGTCGAAAAATATTGCGGTAACGAGGCTGCCCGTCAGTATGTTTACGGTTCGTGGTGGTTTGCGGGGCTGTGGGCGGCTCTGGCAGGATGTTCGCTGTACGAAATCCGGCGAAAAAATTTATTGAAAAACGTGCCGATGTTCCTCATGCACATTTCTTTTATTGTGATTCTGGCCGGAGCGCTCTGCACAAAACTCTGGGGCGAACGCGGACAGATTGTGCTGCGACAAAACGAACCGTCAAACCTGGCGGAAGGCGCTCCCCTACCCTTCCATGTCACGCTGGATACCTTTTATATTCAGTATTATGCAGGCACAGGCACTCCTTCGGATTATGTTTCCGTGCTGACGGTGCGCGACACGATTTCCGGCGAAATAAAAAGCGGACGGGTTTCGATGAATAAAATTTTTTCGTATAAAAATTACCGTTTTTATCAGTCGTCCTTCACGGCGGACGGCGGAAGCGTACTCGGTATCAATCACGATCCCTGTGGAATAGCCCTGACTTACGCCGGTTATGCGCTCTTTCTGATTTCGGGATTGTGGATTGCGTTTCGGAAATTATTTATCAGAAAAAAATCGGTAAAAAATGCGATTATACTTGCCGCAATTCTCTTTTGTCCAATTGTTTCCTTCGGACAAAATGCCGAAAACGCATTTCCCGTACCCGACAAAACACAGTCGCAGCAATTCGGCAATTTGTGGATGCTGTATAAAGGCCGAATAAGTTCGGCGTCGGCTTTTGCTCAAGACTTTACATTGAAGCTCACCAGCAAAAATTCCTTCGGCGGCATGACGGCAGAGCAGTTTTTATGCGGTTTTTTATTTTTTCCCGAACAGTGGCAAAACGTCGCCATTTTTGAAATAAAAAATCCCTCGCTGAAAAAATTGCTTAACGCTGAAAATGAACGCGCTTCATTTGCAGATTTTTTCGATTCGGATAATAACTACAAGCTCTCCACGCTTCGGCGCACGAAAGAAATCGAGCGGCTGAACGATAAAATACAGTTAATAAATCTGCTGCACAGCGGCGCGCCTCTGCAACTGTTTCCTTTACAGCAACGGGGAAAGCTGCACTGGTATTGCCCGACCGAAAATTTTCAGCCCGATGAAAACCCTCAAAATATTACTTTCATAAGAACCGTTTTGACCGATTACTATTCGGCTTTGAAGCGTGAGGACGAGGCTGCTGCAAGCGCTGTGTTGCAACAAATTGTAGCGTTTCAGCGACGGCACGCCGGCGAATCCCTGCCCTCGGACATGTATCGACGCGCGGAGCTGTTCTACCTGAAACATAATCCTGTGGCTCTGCTTTTTAAACTCAACTTGGCGGTTGGTATTCTCTGTCTCATTGTTTTGTTCGGCGTAAAACACGAAAAATGGCGGGCGCGTCTGACCAAGCTGTTTTTCGTGCAACTTGTTCATTCATTTGCTTTTCTGACTGTCTCCATCGGCCTGCGTACCTACCTCGGCGGACGGCTTCCGATGGCCTCCGGCTTTGAAACCATGCTGCTACTTGCCTGGCTTGCAATGCTGGGCGGATGGATATTCCGCAGAAAAAATCCGCTGGCAACGCCTTTCGGCCTGTTGATTTCGGGCTGCGCCCTGCTGGTAGCGCATCTGTCGATGAGCAATCCCGAAATCACGCCGCTTGTTCCGGTGCTGTCCTCGCCCCTGCTAAGTCTGCATGTGTCTGTAATCATGATAGCTTACGTACTTTTAGCCTTTACTGCCCTGAACAGCGGCGCGGCTATCATCGTAATAGCCGTAAATCGCAAATCCGTGAAAGCAGCTCATTTTCTGCACGAAGCAAAACGAAATTCCTTGCTGTGCCTTCGCCCTGCCTTGTATTTGCTTGGACTTGGCATCTTTGTGGGCGCCGTGTGGGCTAATATTTCCTGGGGAAGCTACTGGAGCTGGGATCCGAAGGAGACCTGGGCGCTGATAAGTTTTATGACATATTCCCTTGTGCTTCACCGGCAAAACATCCCCGCCACGGCCTTCCATATTTTTGTGTTCGCATCTTTTGCAACCATTCTGATAACTTACTTCGGAGTAAATTATTTTTTCGGCGGATTGCACGGGTATTTGACATGATGGACTTTTGGACGGTTGGACTTTTGGACGGTTGGACGGTTGGACTTTTAGATAGTTAGATATTTTGATAATTGCACTATCGAAGATAAAATAAATAAAAACATTAAATAATAATTATTAAATAAAACATATTATGAAAATTTTTAAATTAAAAAACATCTTTGCAACAACGTTTTGTTGTTTGTTTGTATTTGTTGCGCAGTGTAGAATATCGCCGTATCCTGATGATAATAAGGTGCGTACAGTTAATAAAAGGCCTGGGGCTTTTTATTCTGACGATTTGGCTGAACAAAACCTTATGCGCGCTATGCAATTAATCGACAGCACAATTGCTTGCTATTTTGCAAATGACGAAATGCTGATGTCGCGCTATTACAATCCGTTTACAAAAACTTGTTCCGAGGAAACGGGAAGCGTCTGGATGTACACCGCAGCAATAGAAAGCGTTAATGCGGTGATGAACTGTCTGAAAACTTTTCGGGATAAAGGCAGGCACGAGTTATACGATAAAAATTTCGAGACTTATTCCGATTTGCTGCATCGTCTGTATAAAAATGCTGATTATTATCTTGGTACGTTTACTCTCACCTCGTACACCCAAACTAAAGAATGGTCGGTGTATGGGGTAAATCGCGGAAAAAGAAAGGGTAAGGCTAAGGTCGAAGGTATAGAAAACGTTTATGACGACCAAATGTGGCTGGTTCGCGAACTGATCGAGGCTTATAAATTGACCGGAAAAGGCGAATATCTTGATAAAGCCGAGTATCTAACTGAATATGTTCTCGATGGATGGGATTGTACTCGCTTGCCTTCGGGCGAGGAGGCCGGCGGTATCACCTGGGGGCCGGGATATGTGAGTAAACATTCGTGCAGTAATGGCCCTATGATCAGCCCTTTGGTTTGGCTTCACGAATTATACAAAGATAAGAAGGATGAAATTGAATATCGATTCATCGACGCATCGGATAAAAAAACTCGCAAAACGCAACAAATGAAAAAAAGCGATTTTTATTTGGATTTTGCAAAAAAAATTTACTCTTGGCAAAAAAAATATCTCTTGCGTGCCGATGGCGTATATGATGATATGATGGGCGGCTGCTCGCCCGGAAAGCCAACAATTGAGTCGATTGAGGGCATAAGTTACAAATGCGGGATTGTATGCCGTGATCGTGTCGGGCCGGCAATTACTTATAACAGTGGAACTATGCTGTCGGGCGCGGCAGATTTGTACCGCGCGACGGAAAATAAGATGTATCTCGACGATGCAAAATCGCTTTCAGAAGCAAGTTTTTCGTACTTTGCAAAACTCGGCGCAACAATAAACGATTATTATTCATATAGTTCCAGAGGATTTAATAACTGGTTTAACGGCGTGCTGATGCGCGGATATTTCGATATATATCCCGTATATCACGAAGTAAATAAATGCTTGGAAAGTTTTCAGCGTAACCTCGATTATGGATATGATAATTTTTTCTACTCCGGGTTTCTTCCAAACAATCTGCTGACCGGCTGGCGACAAAATGAATCTAATAATAGAGTCGAAGCAATGTTCAACTTCGCTTTTGCCGCCGAATATGCAATATTGTCGCAATATTTGATTGAAATAAATACTTCCATACCATTGAAATATCCTCCCAGTACTGCGGAAACAAATCAGCCGCCGCATTGATAATGCCTTTGCGAATGCTCAACAGTATGATAGTGGCATTGAACAGCCAAAAAGCAGCGATAAAGAGATAGGATTTTATGTGTCCTTGATTTGATATATCTGTTTGATAGTTGCGAGTTTGCGTAGCAAAGCAAACAATATGAAACGCGAGCGTAAGACCGATAAAAATATCAAACCACATCATTTGTTTCCACGCACCGATTATCCGCAACAGCAGAAATGCGTAAGTAAAAAGCGGCAAACAATAGGGCGCAAGCGAGATAAAAATATCGCCGAAGCGCCCTTCACTGCGCCATATCTCGCCACCCTGTTCTGCGGTGGCGCGGAATGAGTAAATTTTTCTCCCAAACATCAATCCAACAATGGTATGCGATAGTTCGTGCGAAAAAGTCTGCATAAAACTCTCATTTCTTTTTATAAAGGGCAAAAGCCGCAACATAAAATATCCACCTATTCCTGCGACAAACCATTTGTACAGAGTGTAATGTTTTATAGCCCACAAGCCCGCAATCCAAAATTGATGAAGATTTAACAGCAGGAAAATAATTATAAGCGGATAGGCAAGGTGTTTTGTGAGTTTCATTTGCTATCGGCTTTACTCTAAAATTAATTCGTTATTTTTGTTGTCAATCGTAACTTTTCCGAATTGCGATAATACGTTTTGTCCGAACAGCAGGTCGGCTTCGGGCGAATAAAATAATGTTGCTTTTACATTTTTGAATGTTTTGTTGCCGATTTTGAGTGTTCTCAAAATAATTTTATTGCCTTCTACAACGCTGCCGTCTGCAATTTTCATTTCGCTGCTTTCGTCTAAAATGTCTTCGTCTTTCAACAAGCCCTGCTTATACAAAACAGTAAATTCCGCTAATGAAATCAAAATATCAGAAGCCCCAGTGTCTAATAAAAACTTCAATTTCATTCCATTGACTTCAACCGTAAGGTAACGCATATTTCCATCTTGTTCCAAAGGAATAATTTCGCGATTTTCGCTCCTTACAACTTTGTATGGGATATCTCTATTCAGTTTTTCACTGATAAAGCGTAGTTTTACAACCTGCTTATTTTCTATTCTGACTTGATAAACACCGCCTCCTCCATCAGAAAAAAAGTAGATAACGGAATTTTTGTCTTTTTCTTCCCGTTCATACGATAGTTCGATTATCGGTTTCAGTTTGCCGTCTTTCTGGATATACCGCACATACGGCTCTGCATCTTTGGGGAAGAAGATACGAAACGGCATGAAACCGTCTATGGTGGCAGTTGCCTCTACCATGAAAATGTTTTTGAAAACAGTTGGCGTTTTTTGAGTGCAAGCCGCTATACTCAGCGTTAAAACGCCGATAATTGATAATTTTAGAATTTTGTTTTGCATGATAGTTATATTTAATGAGTTATATTTACCTCTATTAATTCTTCTAAGGTTCCATCCGAGAATGGTTTTAAAAAAGTTGTTTTATGAATAATCTCTCCATCCGAATCAACCCATTCCATAATTAGATATTGATTTTCTAAAAACAGCTTGTAAAAATCCAATGTCGTGTTTGGGGTGCAACCCGGCAATAGAAGGTTATGACGAAGTATGTACAGTTTTGAAAGATAGCCCTTTTTTGACTTATAAATATACGATAATGGAATGATATAATTAAAATGCTCCTCACAAATTGGAGAAAATGAACCATTATTCAATGCCGTGTCATCTTTAAGAAAACGAATATGAACTGGCTCTGAAGAGGTGTTTTCATCGGGGAGTTGTATGGCAAACAAATTTGGTCTATTACTATTTATAAACAAAAAAGCCAATCTATTAGGTATAGTTACATTTAAGTCAGGCACTTCAGTGCGTGCCATATACATTAGACACACTGTATCCGGACTTGGGTATTTGTTTTGTTTTGTCACCCACATTCCACTGTTCTGAGGAGGAAACATCTCGCAACCAATAAAATCCTTGTCGCTATAAATAGTGTCAACAAGGACAATCTTATGGTGCTCTTTTTGCTTACTTTTATTTCCGCAAGCCGCCATACTCAGCGCTAAAACGCCAATAATTGATAATTTTAAAATTTTTGTTTGCATAATATTGATGTTTTAATTAATTATCCTCCGTGTTTGCTGCGAAATTCCTCTAAATCGTCAATATATTTATTCACAAACGGAATATCCCGCTCATTGATTAGCGTTACCAACTTGCCGATTTCTTCGACAATTATTTCCATATAGTTTTCCGAAAAATCTTTATTGGCTTCGTCTATCATTCCTGCCTCGTACAGTTTATTGCAGTAATCGCGATAACTTTGAGCCACATAGCCCAGACGGCCTTGAAAGCCATGCAGATACCTTTTTAGTTCTGCCGCCAATTCTATTTGCGGGGTTTTGTATGTTAATGCAAATTCTTCAAACATAAATAGCATGTAATCATTTAAAAATTATATAATTCTTTATTTATAATTGATGATCGGCTTTTTTTGTTTCGTATGGTTTAATAAACACCGCTTGTTGAATTATCACCCCCGAAAAGGTTAATAAACAACCAATAATAATGCCCCAAATAAAATCTTTGTGTTTCGTCGATTATTTTGTTATTCCTTTGTAAGTAAAATATTTGCCGTCCCATTGATACAGCAAATTCGTTTTCATTACCTTAAAACCATCAACTAACGGAACATAAATGATTTTGTCCTTATCATCGTATCTGAAAAGCCAATCAAAAGAATTTTCATCGTTTTTGAAATCTTTATCGTTTTCTACGAAATCATAATAATAACTTGCAACATTATACTCAAATCCAATTTCGGACAATATTTCTTTTTCTGTCTTAAACAACGATTTCTTTACCAAACTGTTAGTTTCTATCATATATATTGCAATATTTCTATTGCCTAACCAACTTAGTGCTTGCATATAAGTGACTTCTATGATATAATAGTTTTTGTCGTTAAGAACTGTAGAATAAACTTCAAATCCTCTGCAATTCCAATCTTCATCTTCTTCGTTACATTCGGAACAAGCCGCTTTTTCATAAGAGGTACAATAACTAACTCCTTTTGCATTTTGAAACTGAATAATATGGTGATTGCCACCATTGTAATTCCCCGTACCATCATTCCATTCGTAAATTCGCAGTTTTTTGTCATCGGAAGCAGTAATTCTAAGTCCTTTCAATTTTTTGAATGGATATTCCCATGAATTATCATCGTCGAGCAACAAATCTTGTAACCGTTCTTTAAATTCGTACCAATAACCTTTCTGAACAATTTGCACTAATTCTTTTTCTGCGAGTTCAATTTCAGATTTTTGCCTGCAAGCACACATCCCGACAATCATGAGGATTATCAAACTGGTTTGTAAATATTTCTTTTGCATAATCTTGATGTTTATAAGTTATTTTGTGGTGTTTTTTATGTATTGAAATAGATTGTCTTTTAGTTGATAATATTCTATCCCATTCTTCCAATTTTCAATTGATAAAATCTTTTCTTTTTTATTGTAACTTATTTTCATGCCTCCATTATAGGTAGAAACAGACGTAAGGGAGGAAGTCAATGTTAAATTTTCAAGTTTAAATATTTTTGCAGGCGTTAAATGGTTATCGACTATTGTGTATGCCTTAATATATTTGCATTGCCCGTCGACGCTCCACCAATCATGTGTTGCAATATAATAAACTGTTCTGCCTATATTAACAGTAAAAACAGATTCATAATCTTTTACCGTCTGTCCGCCGAAAATTATTTGAGTTTGGACACCTCTATAGCAATCTCTAAATTGGACAAACTGATAAAAATCTGTAGTTGCATCATATTCGTCTTCAATTTCACCTTCGGCACATTCATTTGAAGGCATACCATAAAACCTTATATTCCTATCTTCAGAGGTTATTAAATTAAAGTTGCTATAACACTCATAATCACCATCTACTAAATTTTCACCTTTTTTGAGTTCAAAATTTATCAATCTTTTGAAAGGATAATCCATTGTTGTGTCGTTTGATATAATTAAATCCATAAATTGCTTTTTAAAATCCAAATATTTTTTATTTTGCAATAAGTATAATAACTCTTTTTCTTTATTAACTATATTTGTTTTTTGTCCACCAACATACAATTTTTCAACATTTTTGCATACTGTTGTTCCATCTTGATAGTTTATTTGTGCAATTAAATATGGTACATTTCTATCTAGTTTTTTTGAAACAAACCACATTCTATCAGGGTTTTCATCATCATCTACACGAATTTGATATTCGCCATTCCATTCATCTGTAAAGAAATAGATAACAGTGTTGTCCTGTTTATCGGTTTCTTTACGGGAATACACAATCGTAATTTCTGGCTTCAATGCACCGTCTTTATCGATATATCGCACATACGGATTTTTGTTTTCTGGAAAAAACATTTTGAAAGACAAAAATCCTTTTTTTGTAGAAGTTGCTTCAATTTCTGAAATATCTTTGAAAACAGAAGACGGTTTATTGCCGCAAGCCGCCATACTCAGCGCTAAAACGCCAATAATTGATAATTTTAAAATTTTTGTTTGCATAATAATTCTATTTATTTTTCAATAAATTCTACCACATTCCTCACCTCGTCGGTACTGACAAATGCTCCCTGCAAACGTTCCATTTCCGAATTGAACGAAAAGAGCATGTCGCCTTTGCCAGTCAGTTTTTCCGCCCCGCT
>JAITIA010000020.1 GCA_031279695.1 Prevotellaceae bacterium
ATAGAGTGGACAAGGTATAACCTTGTCCCAACAGCCGTGGCAAGGTCGCTGCCGGAGGCTAAAGCCACCGGTTAATAATGTGCAGTCCCTGCGGGACTTTCCGTCCCAGCCTATCCGCCGCAAGCATTTTTTTCTATAAAATTTTTTCAATAGCATCTCAAAAAAAGATTTAGCCAGCAAACAGTGTCTTTGTTTTATTGATATAAATTGCAACTAATTGATTAACAAGACATTAAAGTTAATGCCGTTTTGATTTAATTTGTTGTCCTGTCAGGATTTGAACCCGAACAAGCAGAGCCAGAATCTGATGTGCTACCGTTACACCACAGGACAATATTTGAGGGCGCAAAAGTAATAATTTTATTTGATTCAACAAAATATTGTGAAACATTATGAGGCTCTCATACGTAGAAGCGGCTGATTGTTAATTTATTTAAATTGATAAAATTATTTATGACAGACTATATTAAATTGGTAATAAACGGCTCGAACGATGAGGTTTTACGGGAAATTTTGACTGCGGAACTCGCCGAAGCGGGCGTCGAAGCATTCGACGAAAATGAGGGTCTCCTCAACGCCTATATCCAAAAAAATGCATTCGACAAAACGGTTTTCGACGGTATTTTTGCCGGCGCTCTTTTTGCCGGCATTTTTGAATATTTGCCGGAGGAGGTGAAGCAGGAAAACTGGAACAGCCTGTGGGAATCGAATTTCGAACCGGTGGTAATTGGTAACAAATGTGTGATTTATGCTTCGTTCCACAGCGATTTGCCCGAAGTTGATTACAAAATTCTCATCAATCCGAAAATGACTTTCGGCACGGGACACCACGAAACGACGCATCTTTGTGTTCAGGCAATTCTGGATTTAAATCTGCAAGGGAAAAATGTTCTCGACATGGGCTGCGGAACCGGTATTCTGGCTATTCTGGCGGCAATGAGCGGCGCGGCAAAAGTTACGGCAATCGACAACGACCCTACAGCTGCCGAAAATGCCGCCGAAAATGCCGAACTTAACGGAATGCTCCATAAGATGAACATTTATGCAGGCGAGGCAAATATGCTTGCCAACAAGCAGTTCGACCTGATTATTGCAAACATCAACCGGAATGTTTTGCTCAACGATATGGATAAATATGTTGCAAGTCTTATCCCTGACGGAATGCTTGTTGTGAGCGGATTTTATCGCAACGACATGGCTTTGCTGCTCGAAACGGCGCAATCGTCGGGATTGGTACAAACCGGCTACAACCTGCGCAATGGCTGGGCTGTGATGATTTTCAAATTTATGCCCAATTAGTGTCTGTCGATAAGGTCAAAACACATATATTAGAGTTTATACAGATTTAAATATTGTAATGAATTTTGTGGCAGATTTTATTTGTTTGAAAATAAGATAAATAAAAACAGGATCAAAAAAAAATCACTTTTTTAAAACATCTCGTTTAAACTTTTGCGGATATTTTATATCTATTAGTACGATTTTTAAAATTTAAACAAGTAGAATTAATAATTAAAAAGGTAAAAGTAAAAAATTATGAACAAAAACAGTATTTTAAAAACAGTTTCATTATTGTTATTTGCAGGAGCAATTGGGGGATTTGTTTCTGCTTTAATTATTTACAACATTGGACGGAAGCCGGAGAAGGCTACCGCACCAGTTAATTTTGTGGCGCCGCCCATGCCCGTTACTGCGGCAGCGTTTTCGACTACCGGCGAGCCGGTAAACTTTTCCGATGCGGCGGAACATACCGTTTCGTCAGTTGTACATGTCAAAGTGGCATACGCCGCTCAAAAACAATACGATTATCGTGGACATGATGAGTTCTTCGAGTTTTTCTTCGGACGCCCCGACCGCAATTCACCGCAGTATTCCCCCGAATATACGCCCCGCAGTTCGGGCTCGGGAGTGATTATTTCGCCCGACGGATACATCGTTACCAACAATCACGTTGTGGACAAAGCGCAGGAAATCACCGTAGTGCTGAACGATAAAACCATCCTGCCCGCCGAAGTTGTCGGCAAAGACAAAAGTACCGACGTCGCCCTGCTCAAAATCAATTACGACCAGCAACTTCCGGCTTTGGGATTTGCAAATTCCGACAACCTCCGCGTCGGCGAGTGGGTGCTGGCTGTGGGAAACCCGTTCAACCTCAATTCGACAGTTACAGCCGGCATTGTCAGCGCCAAAGCCCGCTCGCTCAAAATGGACAATATGAACGCCATGGCAATAGAATCGTTTATTCAGACCGACGCCGCAGTCAATCCGGGAAACAGCGGCGGCGCACTGGTTAATCTGAAAGGCGAACTGGTGGGAATAAACACCGCAATAGCCACCAATACAGGCACTTTCACCGGATATTCGTTTGCCGTGCCTTCCAACATCGTGAAAAAAGTTGTTGAAGACCTCATGACGCATGGCGTTGTTCAAAGAGCATTTCTGGGAATTATCTACTCCGATTTGTCGGAAATTGACGAAAACAGCCCGGAAGCCGATTCCATCGAAAATCTTAGAGAATTGCAAAAATACAAAGGCGCATACATCAACGAAATTGTTGAAAACAGCGCCGCACAGGAAGCCGGCTTGCGAAAAGGCGATATTATTACAAAAATTGCAGATAAAAATGTGACAGGCAAATCGGTTATCTTAGAGGAGGTTGGCAAGTTGCGACCCGGCGATAAAGTAAATCTTGAAGTAATTCGTGACGGCAAAACGAAACTTTTTAGCGCCACTTTACGTAATAGCGCCGGAAATATGGAAATCACAACCCAAAAAGGAAGTGAAATCCTGGCAGCGAAATTAGAACCCGTTGAAAAAGAACTTGCCCGCAAACTGAAAATTAACGGAGGATTACAGGTTATCGAACTGTATGACGGCAAACTTAAAGAAAACGGAGTCAGAAAAGGGTTTATCATTACGCAAATCAATCAAATACCCGTCGCTTCCGAAAACGATTTGATAAATGTTCTTAAAAATGTGAAAGAAAAGAAAGGAGGAGTATTTATTGAAGGAATATATCCGAACGGACGACCGGGCTATATAGCATTCGGTTTGTAGCCCCCCGACAGGAATTTTTTTAAAAAATATAATCTTTTTCAAGCCGAAATTCATATCGAATTCGGCTTTCTTGTATTATTTTTTGTTTAATATTTTGCAACTAAATTTGTATAAAAAAAGATGAGACAGTTAAAAATTACAAAATCAATTACCAACAGAGAAAGCGCTTCTCTGGACAAGTACTTGCAAGAAATCGGTCGCGAAGAACTGATTACAGTAGAAGAAGAAGTCGAGTTGGCTCAAAAAATCAGAAGAGGCGACCACGAAGCGCTGGAAAAACTGACCAAAGCAAATCTGCGATTTGTAGTGTCGGTTGCCAAACAGTATCAAAATCAGGGACTCAGTTTGCCCGACCTGATCAACGAAGGCAATCTGGGACTGATAAAAGCAGCAGAGAAATTCGACGAAACACGCGGTTTCAAATTTATCTCATACGCCGTATGGTGGATTCGACAGTCAATCCTGCAAGCGCTGGCAGAACAGTCGCGTATTGTGCGACTACCTCTGAATCAGGTCGGTTCGCTCAATAAAATCAATAAAGCGCTTGCCAAATTCGAACAGGAAAACGAAAGAGTGCCCTCGTCCGACGAACTTTCGACAATACTCGAAATCCCCAAAGAAAAAGTTGCCGACACTCTCAGAGTCTCCGGCAGACATGTCTCGGTGGACGCCCCCTTTGTGGACGGCGAAGATAACAGCCTGCTCGACGTGCTGATAAACAACGACTCGCCAAACGCCGACAAAGGTCTGCTCAACGAATCGCTCGCCAAAGAAATCGACAGAGCGCTGTCCACTTTGACCGACCGCGAACGCGATATCGTACGGTTTTTCTTCGGCATCGGAACGCAGGAATTGACCCTCGAAGAAATTGGCGACCGCTTTGGTTTGACCCGCGAACGGGTGCGTCAGATAAAGGAAAAAGCAATACGCCGTTTGCGACACAGTTCCAGAAGCAAACTGCTGAAATCCTATCTCGGATAAAATGTTTATAGGTTTTTCATAAATTAATGATTTTTAACAACAAAGTTGCGCAAAAGAACTCAATCATATTTACGTCTTTTGCGCTTCTTTGTAATTTTTACATTTATGATCAATTAACAGTCGCGTAACTCACAGAATTAATGATAATAAAAAAAGCGGAGTTTGTAAAAAGCAGCGCAAACCACAGTCAGTGCCCCAACAGCCAACTGCCCGAATATGCCTTCGTCGGACGTTCGAACGTCGGAAAATCGTCACTTATCAATATGCTGACCAACAGGCGCAGTCTTGCCCAGGTATCATCCACGCCGGGTAAAACGAGACTCATAAATCACTTTCTGATAAACGATTGCTGGCATCTGGTTGATTTGCCCGGATACGGATATGCCAAAACATCAAAATCGGCAAAACGCGAATTTCAACCCATGACAGGCGATTATATCGCTAATCGTGAGCAGCTTGTGATGCTTTTTTTGCTGATTGACGCACGCCTCGAACCACAGGCAATCGATTTGCGATATATAAACCAATTAGGTGAACATCAAATACCTTTTGCCTTGATTTTTACCAAAGCAGATAAACTTTCGCGAAGCGCGCTGAATAGAAATCTGGAAATATACAAAAATAAACTGCTGGAAATTTGGGAAGAATTGCCACCAATTTTTGTCGAATCGGCAGAAACGGGGCAGGGCAAACAGGAAATTCTTGATTATATTGAAAATACAATGAATATGATATGATTGAAATTGAAACCGAATTTCCCGATAATTGCGAAGCCTATCTGCGCCAACACACGTCGCCCGAAGACCCACTGTTGCAGCAACTTACGCGGGCAACGCATCTCCACGCCCTGCAGCCGCGAATGCTGTCGGGACATATACAGGGCAAATTTCTGGAGTTTGTGAGCAAAATGATTTCTCCGTCGAAAATTCTGGAAATAGGCACATATACAGGATATTCGACAATCTGTCTGGCAAAGGGGCTGCAAGCGGGCGGCGTG
>JAITIA010000042.1 GCA_031279695.1 Prevotellaceae bacterium
ACGTCGGCATTGCGTCGCCAAAATTTCTGAAATTCTTGCATCAATTTGTTCATGTCCAAATTTCCGTCGGGCAGCAGCCATTGCCATGCCGGTTCGGGAATTGCCAACTGCGGACTGAAAGTCATCTGACGAGCAAGCACTTCGCGATAAATGGGATTGGCAACCTGCGGCGTTCCGCGTTCAATTGTTACCAGCCCCAAATCGAGACAGAGACGAAATCCTTCGCTGTCGGCAAGTGAAATATCTGGTTCTCCGCTCATTAGCGTCTCCATTAAACGTCGAACTTCAGGATTTTCCAATCGATAAGCCAAAGCGTCAAGATGCGTTTCGCGAGCCATAACCATCTGTTGGCGTGCTTCTAAGACGTGTTCAATTGAAACTGTTTCTCTGCTGTCCTCGTCAAGAATGCGCATGGTCGCTCTCATGAATAAATTATTGACAATCCAGGGCTGTCCCTTCGACTGTTCATAAACATATTCAAGCGCTTCCGTAGTTATCTGCTGACCGGTTTCATCGGTACGCTGCTTAAAGAGTCGAACAATATCATCTTTAGAAAAATTGCCCAATACAGCAGAATCCGCCTTAATATTGAACGGCGAGCCGGGATTAGGCGCAACGCCATCCTTAGATGCTGTGATATAGTCCTTTAAATCGCGCATCCCGACTAAGGCAATGGAAACGGGAAAAATGCCCGCGCCGCGCGAAGCAAAACCATTGCGCAAAAGGCGCAAAAACCGAATGAGCGGTTTGCCTTCCAGTACATCCACTTCATCAAAAAGAATCACAAGTGGTTTGGGCGCAACTATTTGCGACAGAAACCTCAATGTGTCGGCAAGCAGGGTTTCGAGAATATTGTCTTGCGGGGTCGGGTCTGGAAAACCCATTTGCATGGAGGCATTGCGAACATTACGCTGTATCAATAGCAAGGCTTCGTTTACATCCGTTACGCCCTGACAATCTTCTATGCTGATATATAATGCCGTATGCGAGCCCGTCGCGTTTATTTCGTTCATCCAACTCTGTAAAAATGTGGTCTTTCCCGTTTGACGCGGAGCATGAAGCACCCAATACAATTGATCGCGAATATATCGATGTAATTGTGCGCCAATTAATCGCTCTGCCGGCGGTAACATGTAGTGATCGACGGGGTTACAGGGTCCTGTGGTGTTGAAAAATCTGATACGTGACATTGTCTTTTAAATTAATTATGTTTCACAAGTAAATCGAATACTGCAACAAAATGAGCCGCCTCCTGTTCGGTCAGACAAAGCGGTGGCAGCAGGCGAATTATGTTTGTCGAAGAAGAGCCTGTAAATATTTTATGTTCAAACAGTAATTTGCGACGAATATCGGCTACGGGTATATTCATTTCGACCCCAATCATCAGTCCCTTGCCTCGGATTTCTTTTATCAAATTGTTGCCGGCGGCGATGCGTTCCAGTTCGGTAATGATAAATCGTCCTGTTTTGGAGGCATTTGCAATCAAATTTTCCTGTACCATCACATCGACAACGGCTGTTCCGGCGGCGCAAGCGAGGTAGGCGCCTCCGAAGGTTGTACCCAGACTGCCTTTTACCGGTTCAAACTCAGGCGAAATCAGCACGCTTGCCATTGGAAATCCGTTGCCTGTACCTTTTGCTATTGTTATCAGGTCGGGACGTATGCCGGAATACTGATGCGCAAAATATTTGCCCGAACGTCCACAGCCTGACTGTATTTCGTCCAAAATAAGCATTACATTTTCGGTACGGCAAAGAGCCGAGAGTTTTTGCAGAAAATCGTCGGTTGGAATTTGTACGCCGCCAACGCCCTGAATACCTTCTATAATAACGGCGCAATATTCGCCCGTAACAAGTTCCCGTTTTGCTGCTTCCATGTCGTTCAGCGGCACAAAGCGCACATTATCCGAACAATTGAACGGCGCATTATATTGCGGAATATCGGTTGCTGCCACAGCGCCGGCTGTGCGTCCGTGAAACGCTTTGCAAAAGGCAAGAACTTTCTTTTTTCCGGTACGAAACGAAGACAGTTTCAGTGCATTTTCGTTTGCTTCCGCGCCCGAATTACACATAAAAAGCGAGTAATCGGCATAGCCGCACAGTTCGCCAAGTTTGGCTGCATACTGCTCCTGTTCCCTGTTGATGACCGAGTTGGTGAAAAAAGCAAGTCTGTTGAGCTGTTGTTCGATGCGGCGTACAAATTCGGGGTGCGAATGTCCGATTGAAATAACCGCATGACCTCCATACAGGTCGAGATATTTTTCTCCCTTAGAATCATATAGATAACAGCCCTCAGCCCTGCCAAGTTCGATATCCCAAAGATGATAAACATTAAAAAGATTCATTCCGTATAATTTTATAAAAAACGGAGCAAATTTACGGCAAATAATTAGAATATTGGCAAACAATTTGATGAAAGTCTGTATTTCATATATTTATCGGCGCCACTATTGCCCCCGAACAACACAAATCAGAGGGATTATTGTCGAGAAAAAACAATATCCCGACAAAATTACTGTTCCACCCGAACGACATTTTTTGAACTTGATTTTTGTCTCTGCGCCTCCGATTTTTTTCATTCCGGTGGACAAAAGTTCGAGTTAAATCTTTTTGTGAGACGCTATTAACCCATTTTACATACAAACGGAAAATAAAAAAACGGAAAACTCTCAATAAAAGAATTTTCCGTTAAGGGGGGGTATTATTTTCGATGATATTATTCCAGACTTTTATTGTCGTTATCCGAATACCAGTCGCGTATTGATTCCTCGAAAGTGTATTTGAACCGGTAACTGGAAGCGGCGAGACGTTTTCCGGAAATATTGGTGGAAATCATCAGTTTCTTCACTCGTGCAGGATGAATACCGAATTTTTTGAATCCCAAAACGCCGAACACGGAAGCCACAAAGATGAGCAGCGTTCCGTTGATTTTTAAGATGCGGCGTTGCAAGCCTGTAACTTTTTTAATGGTCTCCGCAATCTGTTCTATGGTGTACGCCGGTTCGAAAGTGCAGTTGTAGAGTTCTGTTTCACCTCGACGCGCATCGAGTCTGTATAGCATGAAGCGCGTCAGTTCTTTGACGTACATACAGGCTTTGACAGTATCCCGACGTCCGGCATAAAAGAACGTCCGGTTGCGTATCCCCTTGTACAGGCGTGTGAAATTACCGTTTTCTCCTTTTCCGAACACGACGCCGGGGCGGAGAATCAACAGTTGTCTATTCTCGTTGTCTCTCGCCTGCCAGATTCGATGTATCTCTTCCGCAACCAGTTTTGAAATTCCGTAGGGAGTGTTCGGAGTAGGCAGCGTCGTTTCCTCCTTCAATTCTTCCGCCGCTCCATACGGAGCGATAGAACTCGTGAATGCTATTTTCCGTATTCCGTATCTTTCCGCGAAGGCGCATACGTTTTCTGCCCCGCGAATGTTGGTCTCGAAATAATCGAAATCCGGATGCCCCGGAGTGCGATGTACGGCAGCCAGATTGAAAATAACGTCGTTGGCGGTTGGAGCGATGCCGTCGGACGAAATTTCTCGCCTGACGTCGCACAGAATATGCACCGATTTACCGCCGTGCGTGGTTTTCACAATATCCAGATTGTAAACGGTCGCGTCGGGACAGGCTGCCGCTATTGCATCGACCAGATGCGTTCCGATAAAGCCGGAACCGCCGAAAATGAAACAGTTCATAAATTGTATTTTTTATTGTATTTATCTATTATAAAATCTTTTATCTCGCACTTGAATCTTTCCTCCGAAAATTTTTCGGCGTGTCGTCTGATTTCCGTACAGTCGAAGGATTGGGTTTCAAATCGCTTTACCGCGTCGATAATAGAATCGGCGGTCTGTTCGTTGAAAAACAAGCCAGTAACTCCGTCCCTCACGGTTTCCAGAGAACCGCCTTTTCCAAGGGCGATTACGGGAGTTCCGCAAGCCTGCGCCTCCACCGGAATCATGCCAAAATCCTCGTCGGCGGCAAAAACAAACGCACGCGCACGCTGCATCCGGGATTTCAGTTCGTCGAACGGTAAATATCCGAGTACCGAAACGTTGTCGCCGGCAATGGCGCGTATTTTTTTGAAGTCAGGACCGTCGCCGCCGACAAGCAGTTTTTTATCGGGCATACGGTTGAAGGCTTCTACAATTAGGTCGATTTTCTTATATCCCACCAGTCTGCTGCTCGTGAAATAATAATCGTCCTTTTCGGCACACGCTTCAAAACTGAGGACGTCGATGTTCGGATATATCGTTGTGGCGTCCCGTCCGTAAATCTTTTTGATTCGTCGAGCGATATAGTTGGAATTGCTCACGAAATAATCCACGCGGAACGACGACAGCATGTCCCATCGACGCAGGCGATGCAGAATATATTTCGCCAGAAATCCCTTCACGCCTTTCAATCCGGCGTCGTGGATGTAATCGTGATACAAATCCCATGCGTAACGCACCGGCGAATGACAGTAGCAAATGTGCAACTGATCGGCGTTCGTCAGTACTCCCTTGGCTACGGCATGCGACGAGGAAATGACTACATCGTATCCGCGCAAGTCGAACTGTTCCACTGCGTATGGCATCAAAGGCAGATAGGCGCGATGTTTCGTCCTGCCGAAAGGAAGTTTCTGGATGAACGAGGTGTTGATCATGGAATAATCGAAACCGAGTTCGTCGCAGGTCTTTCTGTCGGCAACCAGAGTGTAAATATCCGCCTCCGGAAAAACTTCGGATATGGCTTTCACAACCTTGTCCGATCCTCCGACCGAAACCAGCCACTCCTGTATTATTGCTATTTTCATTGTGAGTTTTATAACGGATTAATTTTTAATTATCAATTATGTAGGTACATTTCAAATCAAATGCTCGCATCATTCGTTCCGTCAACGATGGAATGTCGGCAGTAAATGCAGACCGACATCGTAAACGTAGCTGTATCAAAAGTCCGCCATTCCGCGCTTGATGCGGAATTTTCTAAGAAACACAGTTTTATTATCTGTGGATTGCGTGGCAGAATTGCAATGACGCTCGTTTAATTAACTCTTTTGATACAGACCCTTGCGGTAAAATGTTTCAGACGAATGGAACAAAGAATTATGATTAAAAAAATTGAGGTACTATAAGATTTGCACCGTTGTTCGGACGAGGCTGTGCCTCGTCCGGTTTATCTTGGTAGGCTGCGCCTGCCAACAAAGGTGCAAATGCAGGCACAGCCTGCGTAGATAGAGTGGACACGGTAGAACCTTGTCCCAACAGCCGTGGCGGGGGCGATGCCGGAGGCTAAAGCCACCGGTTAACAAAGTGCAGTCCCTGCGGGACTTTCCGCCGCAGGCAATCACAAAAATCATTAAAATCACCCTAAAATCACAGTTCAGACAATCGCCGCAAACAATCTTCGCAGAGACGCACGCCGTGCGTCTCTACATCGCCGCCATCAATCACAAAAATCATTAAAATCACCCTAAAATCACAGTTCAGACAATGCCGCCGCAAACATATCATGCTAATCATGCTAATCAAGAAAATCATGGTTCAGACAACCGCCGCAAGCAATCACAAAAATCATTAAAATCACCCTAAAATCACAGTTCAGACAATTTGCGCCGCCACAAAATTTTGTCCAAAAACGAGAACAAAATTCCGAAAATTGTGCTTTAAAACAAAAATCAACAAAAAAAAACGTCTAATGAAAAAATTTTTTTAAATTTTTAATCTATTGTATATCAGCGCACAAATGGCAGTTCCCAAACCAATTCAAAAAAAATTTTTCAAAAAAAATTTTTTTTTGAATTTTTTATATTACTTTTGCAGCCGCAAACCTGAATGTTTTTTGGGTTCGATTAGAATTGTAAAATTAAACAAAGAAAAGAAATGAGATATTTTAATTACATGACTGGAAAAAGCACTTTAACGAACTGCCAAAACAGGGCGAAAGGCTTTCTTTGCGATTTTTTCTCGCACTTATTTGCTCTTTTAATTTTTGTTTTTAAGGGAAAGAGAGAGAATATCAGCGAGTTACGTGCGTTTTACGCGCACGATAATTATGCCTTATTATACATTTTATTACACCCTAAATTTCCCCGGTACAACCGGATAAACAAGATATCATGCGTGCTGTTTGCTACAGCGAATCTGAAAACGCTGCTCCAGTTTTTGGATTTCATGGCAAAAGGTGCGGTTGGATACACCACGGAATATGTACAATTAAAATTGCCAAAGGGTTTTTCTATAAGCAACCGCCTTGTGAAAAATCCGCCCTCCATGACTGAAAAGCATGGCCATGGAACGTCTTAAAAAACGGAACATGGTAGGCGAGGGTAGAAACCTGTTTAATTTTTCGGAAACTAATTGGTTTAGTCAGGTTTACGCGCCGTCTGCGGTTCAAAAAACCGGAATGA
>JAITIA010000168.1 GCA_031279695.1 Prevotellaceae bacterium
GATTTTGGTTGTGTCGGGTTTTTTCAGGAAATAATACAGCAGCCACAGGCCGCCCGCCATCAGCAGCAGAGCCGCCGCCGCACACAGCAGGATGGTTGCGGTGGAAATGTTTTCAAGCATAGGCTGCCACTTCGGGGCTATTTCTTTCGCAATAAAGTCGGTAAACAGTTGCATTTTCAGGAAAAAGGCAAGCACAATAATCAACAGCAGGCACAGCATGTCGAAAATCCGTTCCGAAACCACTGTTCCGAATAGTGTATTTATTGGGATTTTATCGGTTTTATGAAGGCTGGCGCAGCGAATCAGTTCTCCGGCGCGCGGAATGGCGAGATTGGACATGTAGGCAATCATCAATGCGTTGCAGGTGTGCATAAACGGGGGATTGTATCCAAGCGGATTAATCATAATATTCCATCGGACGGCTCGGACGGTGGTGGCAAAAACGCCTATCAGAATCGACAGTACAACAAGAAAATAATCAACCTGTTTGAGGGTGCTGATAAACAAATCGTATTCGATGTTTCGAAAACAGTAATAGAGCGCAAATATTGCCACGCCAAGGAAAAACAGAAAATAGGCGATATTGATAATTCTGTCCTTTAAAGTGGTGGTTTTGATGGTCATGGTACAAGAGTATTTGTTGCGGTATCGGGAAAAACAATTGCCGGTTTGAACGTTTTTGCCGTTTCAAACTCCATCTGTGCATACGACATTATGATTACAATATCGTCCACTCGGCACTTGTGCGCCGCCGGTCCGTTGATGCCAATGACGCCGCTGTTGCTCTTACCGCAAATGACATAAGTTTCAAGTCGTTCGCCATTGGAAACATTCACAATCGATACCTTTTCGTTTGCAATCAGATTTGCTGCCCGCATCAGTGTTTCGTCGATGGTTACGCTGCCTATATAGTTGAGATTGGCTTCGGTAACCCTCACTCTGTGCAGTTTCGATTTCAAGATTTCTATAATCATAACATAAAAATAAGGGCGCAAAAGTATATATTTTTCGCCGGAGTAGAAAATAATTGTTTCACCCGTCACGGAAATACCTCTGTGTCACCTGTTAAAACCCGACGGATTTGTGCCGGCGGATTTGTGTGTAAACCTCGTCGGACAAGGTTTTTTAAAAAAACGGGGGACGGTCGGGAGACTTGTCGGTCGAGAAATAGAAGGCTGTGCAAAAAGCACGGTAGATTAGAAGGATTTTAATCTTTTTTTGAACAAAATTCATCACAGAGATTGTCTATTTAAAAAAATGCGTATCTTTGCGGAGTAAAAAAACACAGTGCAGGTATGATTTGTGCCGGTTAAGAGATTTATAATCACACTTATAAATCGATAAGAACTGAGACCGGCAACTGTCAAAAGATGAAAATTATTAAAGAAAATATTATGACAACAAGAAGAAATTTTTTAAGAACAACGGCGCTGGCATCTGCCGGATTAGCCGTTGGAATGCGGGCAAACACCGCTAATGCCGCCCCAAAATCGAACACGGCAAACAAAGTTAATCTTGCCTGTATTGGCATCGGAAATCGTGGCGAACAGATTATCAACGATTTTGAACGCACCGGATTAGCTAACGTAGTTGCACTTTGCGACGTGGACTTGGGCGCCCCACATACAGAAAAAATTCTGGCAAAATATCCCAAAGCCAAACAGTTTAAAGATTTTAGAGAACTGTTCGACAAGGCGGGCAAGGATTTTGACGCCGTTTCCGTTGCAACGCCCGACCATTCGCACGCCATTATCAGTATGTTGGCAATGGCGTCGGGAAAACACGTGTATGTGGAAAAACCCATGGCACGAACTTTCTACGAAGCCGAACTGATGATGGAAGCCGCCCGCAAATATCCGAACGTAGTTACTCAGGTCGGCAATCAGGGACACTCCGAAGCCAATTATTTTCAGTTCAAAACCTGGCTCGATGCAGGTATTATTAAGGATGTTACAGCCGTTAGCGCACACATGAACAGCGCAAGAAGATGGCACTCGTGGGATCCAAATATCTACAAACTGCCCGCCGCCGACCCCATGCCGGCAACGCTCGACTGGAACATCTGGCTCATGTCCCGTCCGTATCACGATTACAGCGACAAATATCACCGCGGCGAATGGCGCAGCTGGTTCGACTTTGGCATGGGCGCGCTCGGCGACTGGGGCGCGCATATTATCGATACCGTTCACGAATTTCTGGAACTCGGACTGCCCTACGAAATCAATCCTCTGAAACTCACCGGACATAACGATTATTTCTTCCCGATGTCATCGACCATTCTCTTCCGTTTTCCGGCACGCAAAAACATGCCGCCGCTCGATTTGACCTGGTACGACGGCGTGGACAATCAGCCGCCGCTGCCCGAAGGTTACGGCGTATCGGCTATCGACCCAAATATTCCAACCTCCGGCGCAGGCGAAATTAAGGAGACGAAAATTAATCCGGGCAAAATTATTTACGGTAAAGACTTGACGTTCAAAGGTGCATCGCACGGCTCAACGCTAACCATAATCCCCGAAAGCAAAGCCAAAGATATGGCGGCAAAACTCCCCGAAGTACCCAAAAGTACCTCAAATCACTTTGCCAACTTCCTGCTGGCATGTCAGGGTAAGGAAAAAACACGCTCGCCATTTGAAATACATGGTACACTGAGTCAGGTATTTTCGCTTGGCGTGCTGGCGCAGCGCATGAATACGCCACTGTATTTCGACAGCCGTACCAAACAGATTACAAACAACGCCTTTGCCAATGCCTTGCTGGCAGACCTGCCGCCACGCAAAGGCTGGGAACAGTATTATAAATTGTGATTTGAAATAAATCTGATAATTGTTTTGCTCGAAGGATTTTATATTTTCGAGCAAAACAATATCAGAAAGTTCGTATGAATTGATTGCGCCAATTGCGCCATGATTGTACCACTTGTACCGATTGCGCCACTTGCGCCAAAAATCTGTTTTCAGGATGAAAAAAATAAAAATAAAAATAAAAATTAAATTATTAAAACGATGAAAAAAATTTTTTTACTGACAATTATGCTTGCGATGTCCGTTTCGATGACAGCGCAGCCTTTGCTTTTCAACGGCAAAAACCTGAAAGGCTGGAAAAAACTCAACGGCACTGCCGAATTTAAGGTTAAAGACGGGGTTATCACCGGAATAGCCAAAACGGGAACGCCAAACACGTTTCTCGCAACAGAAAAAGAATATGGGGATTTTATCCTCACATTTGAATTTAAAGTGGACGACGGACTGAACTCCGGCGTTCAGTTTCGCAGCAAAAGCATCAAGGAGTACAGGGACGGAATAGTTCATGGCTATCAGTTTGAAATCGACCCGACGGGAGCAAAATGGACTGGCGGCGTTTACGACGAAGCCCGTCGCGGATGGCTCTACCGAACGGAACAAAACCCCAAATGCCGTAATGCATTCAAAAACAACGAATGGAACACGGCAAGAATCGAAGCCGTTGGCAATTACATTAAGACATACGTGAACGACGAAATATGCTCCGTACTCTGGGACGATATGACGCCTCGCGGATTTATTGCCTTGCAGGTGCATTCGGTGGATAAAAATAATGAAGGTAAAACCGTCAGCTGGCGAAACATAGAGATTGAGGAAGTTAACAATACCGAAGTAGAATTGTATGACATGTTTTCAGATTGCATGGACATACAGGAGTCAAATACAGTCCCCAACAGCATCTCTCCCAAAGAAAAATTTACAGGCTGGGAACTGCTTTGGGACGGGGTAACAACCAACGGATGGCGCGGCGCCAATAGCGGCGCATTCCCTTCCAAAGGCTGGAAAATTGAGGACAATATGCTGAAAGTGCTGAAAAACGATGGCGGCGAATCGGTGAACGGCGGCGATATTATTACCACAAACAAATACAAAAACTTCATTCTCAAAGTCGATTTTAAAATCACCAAAGGCGCTAACAGCGGAATAAAATATTTTGTCGATCCCGAAATCAACAAATCCGAAGGCTCGGCTATCGGCTGCGAATTTCAAATTCTTGACGATGAGCATCATCCCGACGCCAAACTCGGAGTAAACGGCAACAGAACGGTCGGCTCGCTGTATGACCTGATTCCCGCGCCAACAGGCAAACCTTTCGCTATGAATGATTTTAATACGGCAATGATTGTTGTTCAAAACAATCACGTCGAACACTGGCTCAATGGGGTGAAACTGCTCGAATATGAACGTAACAACCAGATGTGGAACGCTTTGGTGGCTTACAGCAAATACAAAAACTGGATTAATTTTGGCAACCTGCCCCAAGGTCATATTCTTTTGCAGGATCATGGCGACGAAGTATGGTTTAAAAATATCAAGATAAAAAAATTAGAAGATGATAGTGCTTGTAGTTTACAGTAATGTTGTTAGGAGTTGCATAAAAGTTTTTTAACACACCAGATAACGCAGATTTAACAGATAACCACAGATGAATAATCCTAAATTGGAGTTTTTAAGGATTTATTGGACAGTTTGCAAAAAACACAGTTTCGTAATCCTGTACACATAGATACGAAAAATGAGTTAAACAAACTGAATAATTTTCTGGATAATCCGCTGTTTCAATGTTTTTTGCTGGATAAAGAGAATAAAGTACTGGTATCGGGTAACCTTGTTTATATCCCCAAAATTTGGGAACTGAACAAAGAAATTATCACCGGTAAACCTGCTGAACGGCAGCCTTTAAGAATCTGACAAATTCGCTACAAAACTCTTGCAATCATAATTCCGTCGCGCAGAGGCAGGAGCAGGTTTTCGACGCGGCTGTCGTTTTGGACAAACTCGTTAAACGCAAGCAGTTCAATTGTATATCGGTCGTTCTG
>JAITIA010000257.1 GCA_031279695.1 Prevotellaceae bacterium
CCCTGCTTGCGTTTGCCATTGTAGGCGGCGTCAAAATCTTCCCACTGAAAGAGTTCGATATAAATGCCGCGTTTTTTGTACATATCGTTCAGACGGCGTACTAAATTGCCGAAAACGGCGCGGTCGGCTTCCAGCTCGTCGGACGAAGCCATAAAAATTTTAATGATTCTTTCTTTCATAATTTATCTCATTTTAAAAATTCTAAATCCTAATTTTTCAATCACTTTCAGCGTTTCCATTGCTGTCTTTCTGTCGTATTCTTTTTCGCTTTCCGGCAGTTCGTTGTATGGTACAAGGCAGGGGTGTTGCTTGAGCTCGTCGTTGCGGACAGAGCCGTAAGTCCAGCCATCGGCAATGCGCGAGGCTGCCCACACGTCGTGAACATTTTCGGCAATGCGTTCGGTCAATTCGAGCAGTTCGGGCGAAAGCGCAATGTCCGAAGTATCGATGGGTTGCGGAGTGTAATTAATTCTGTTCATTTTGATTATTTTTGGTATTTTTTCAACATTACAGGTAGCGCTTTTGAAATACAAATATCGTACTCGCTTGCCTGTATTCCCTTATCGTCTTTTTTTAACTTTTCGTAAGGTCGAATATCATTGTGAACAAACTTGTCGCGATAATACTGTTTAGGTTTCACACCCTCAATCTCTTTGCCTTCGGCAATTTTATCTTTTTCTTCGAGTGTGCAAGCTCTGTAACCCATCAACAGTTTCTCAATATTCCATCTGTTGTGTTCTATACGTGCAAGCAAATTTATTTGTTCGTAACTTAATTCTTGCCCTGCCTCGATTTTCAACGAGCGACTTTTAACACCAATCATATTGGCATTATGGATATTTGAGAATTTCAACGCGATTATGTTTTTATAATCTTTACCAGTATTTGCATCCACCCAATTATTTTTCCAGTTTTTCACAAGGATTTCCTCTTTTTCAATTTCTTCGAGTGTTTTTCCTTGGTTGGTGTTGTCATAGGCATATTTTACCATCATTGGCAACAAACTTTCCGCTTTTTTCAAATCGTAGGCGTGGTCTAACATTCCGAAAGGTTTTACGTTTTTGTATTTTCCGCCCGAAAGCAACGAAAGGGTGCAATCCGAAGTTTCCTGTCGCACAAAAACAGGAATATTGCTGTCGTAAATTTCATCGGGCAAGTATAGTCCGGCGGCAATGGCGGAGGGCGACGAACTGAAACAGACGGCTATTGTGAGCAGTTTGTCGTTGTCTTTTGTCAGGTCGGACAAGTGTTTCCGGACTTTCGGGTTTTCTATTCTGCCCTGTATAAACTCAAATTCGAGGTCGGTAAATTTTTCTTTCGAGTTGAAATTATTTTTTTGTTCGTTTGTATTTATGTCCCAAAACGACCAGTCCGTTTCGTTGAACAAATGCCGGTAACGTCCTTGCAGAAAGTGCATTTCACGTTCGGCGTTTTCGTCGATAAAAGTGATTTTGGTTTTGATGCCTTTGGTTACAAAATTCGGAAAATGACAGATATGCGCTGCCTGAATGCCCATTGCAACACCCATTTGCGACATGCCGACAACGACCAAATGAACGTGCTTGTCGGAATCGGCAGTGATCGGTTCGCGGTCTAAAAACGGATATTTTTCTCCATCGCTATCAACCAGCACTTTTTGCGCCCAACATTCATGAAAGTTAAAAGGCAAAAAATCAAGATATTCTTTTATATTTGGAATATCCTGTTGCTGAAAAACGGCATAAGTAGATTGATATTCAAATAGTACGCGGCAGGGTTTCAGTGAAATGTCGTTGCCGGCTTGATTATTTTTTAAAATATCGCTCATTTCTTCCAGACACTTGATACTCTGCGAATCATGGTCGTATTCTTCGGTTTCGCCAAGCAGAAAAATTTCTTTGCACTTCGGCAGATGCAGTTTCTCCAAATCCTCTTTTGACGTCCGGTTGCCGGCTACAAAAGCTACCCGTCTTTCAATTTCGGGCGACAGGTTGGCACACAATTCGTAGCGAATATCGGGAACTTTTTGTACGGTTTGCAATACGATTTCACAATTCGGATATTTCTCTGCTATTTGCTTTATCAAACTGATGCACATTTTGTTGTATCCGATAATGATAACATGATTTGAAAAAAGATAACTGATTTTTCCGTCTTCAATGTCTTTTTGTCGCAGCTGTATAATATTGGTAATGACTGAAATCAAAGCCCCGCCGAGTACCATGCCCAGCAAGCCTACAAGCAAAGCAAAATATCTCACAAGGGTATCTCCGCTGTACGTTGATCCCGGATTTATAAACGACAATATCCAATTTGCCGCGCCTTGTCCGCAATCGGTTATCAAGCCGATAACGGCAAGAATAAATATTATCGTCAAGCAAATAAGGGACAGCCATTTTGCCTGTTTCGGAATGGATTTTAAACATCCGTCAATTGTTTTTAGCATTTTCATCTTTTTAGTATATCTTTTTCAATTAATGTGTTCCATGATACTTTATATGTTCCGTTGAATCAAACAAAGCCTCCGGAATTTTCCTCTTTTGCAGCGTTCCGATACGTTTGTTCCCGCCGGCGTCGCCGTTTTTGCAGCAACTTCCCAATTTGGAGAGAACGGATAAAACTCCATTTGACTTTTCAACTTGCCTCATCCGGATATATCGTACTGAAATATAACAAGTTCATATCTTTATATCTAAAATTTAATTCTGCAAAGATAATTCTTTTTTATCGGATGTGCAACAGTTCCTCGTTTTCAATGAAATGCTATTCCCAATCCAACGGAAAAATCCTCAATCTGCGTGGGCGCGGTCAAAGTGTTGTAACCGGCGGCGATATAGAATTTTCCGAAAGAATAGAGCAAGCCGCATTCAACATCTAATCCGGTATGTAGTGTTGGGATGTAATAGTTGCTGCTATTGTTGATGGTATAGGCTTTTCCGTATTTTCCATATCCCAAGCCTCCATACAGATAGCACTGGTCGAAGAGACGAATCAGCAGCCCTGCCGAAACAGCCCAACGGTTGTGCGCGTGCTTGTTGAGATTGACGTCCAGATTTTCGCTCGACGCAACATTGCTCTTCGTCATCGATAACGAGCCTTTGGCGGAGGCGTAGCCGCCCACTCGTTTGCCGCAGGCGCCAAGCAAAACGCCTCCTTCTGCCGAAGGCGAAAACATAAGTCCCAGAGCGATAAGCTTCCGGGGCGCTTCCGTTTCCGTTTCCGATATCTGTAAGTCGTCCAGAGTTACTTTATGGTCGGAGGGCAATTCGCCGTTCACAAAGTTGCCTGTTTTTGTTGTCCCGTCGGCATAATAAATCGTAACTTGTCCGTGCAGTTTACCATTTGCCCAGCCGCCTTCGTAACGAGAGTCTGTCCCGTAGTAGGAACCCTGTCCGTGCTGTTTGCCGTTTGCCCATTCGCCTTCGTAACGCGAGTCTGTCCAATAATACGTACCCTTGCCTTGCCGTTCGCCTTTTGAGTTGAACTCGCCAACGTAATAGCCATTGTTGTAATATTCAACGCCTGCCGTTTTTTTGATTTCGCTTTGACGGCTTTTGGCATTTTTGTCCTTTGGATTGAGGGCAATAATGGCATAATATGCTTCGGCAGCCTTGACATAATCTTTTGCGGCGAAATAATTTTCGGCGCTGGTGCTGAGATTTTGGCATTGTGTTGCCTTTTCGATTTCGGCAGTTACATCTTTGCCAAAATCCCTTTTACACACATTGTAATAACCGACAGACTGCTGATACTGTCCGTTCTCGAAGGCTGTTTGCGCTTTTTGACAGGTATTCTGTGTAAACGCAGCAAAGGTTGTGCTCATTGAGCAAATAATTAAAAAAATCTTTTTTTTCATACTTTTTTCGTTTTAATTTCGTTTTAATTTAATTTTTACTTTTATTTATTTTAACTTGTTTGCATATTTAATAAAGAATTGATATTCATCGTCAAGACCGTCGTCAAGAAACTGGTCGGCGCGGGTTTTGAATTTTTTGTAACCGGCGCTTTTGTCCGACTGCAAATATAATTCGTACGCTTTCTGAAATTCGGCGTTGTTGCCTGTGGCAATTCCATTTTGAAAGGCTGTATTTGCGCGGCGCAGAATATTGGTTACGTCCTTTTGCGAGCCGGAATCTGTACCGGACGACGATGTTTTCTGCTCCGCCTTTTGCTGCGAGCCGGAATCTGTTCCGGACGCTGGCGTGTTCTGCTCCGAGGCTTTAATCCATTTGCCTTTCACCCATTTGCCCTTTTCGGAAGTTCCTTTGGCGTAGAAATAAGTTCCTTCGCCCTGCATAAAATTATCGCTGCCCACGCTCCATGTGCCTTCGTAACGGTCGCCGGATTCCCATTTCACTGTAAACTGTCCCTTGTTCACCCCGTTATCGTATTGTCCGATAGAGGTACGTTTTGCTTTAGCATTGTAGTAAGAACCGCGCCCGTGCCATTTGTTCTCTTTCCATTCGCCTTCGTAACGGTCGCCGTCTTTATAAAACATTTCTCCCTGTCCGTGCCGTTTACCGTCTTTTACTGCGCCAATATAATAACTGCCGTCTTCATAATCGATGCGTGGCGATTTGGATTGTTCCGTCGGTTTCGACGGTTCTGCTTGCTTGGTATATTCAACGTCGAACAAACCATATATCGCTGCCGGCACGCGCTCTGTCCAGATAAACGCACCCGCAAAGGCGATGCAAATACTGGCAAAAATAATTCTGACTATTCGAGGCATGGCCTTAAAGGCAAACATCAGACAGGCAATGAGAATACAGCCAACCCATGCCAGCAAAACAGGGATAAAATCGTCGAGCAAAGTCCATACAATGGGAAAACCTGCTGTAACAAAGGCAAACCCTCCGCCTAATCCAATCATAGTAGTAAAACTCTCGTCGCTGTCTTTGTTAAAACTCCACAACGACAACATCAAACCTCCACCCACAATCCATGCTCCGAGAATGTGCCAGAAGCCCGATAGCAGATAATAGGAGGCAACGCCGTAACCGAGAAGGAATATTGCCGTCAGTATCTGTAATACTATTGTCAGTGTCGATGATGTCGGTGGTGTGATAGTACCATTTTGACCACCTCTGTTCATTAATCTGCGAACAAAAGCCTCTACATCTTCTACCTGTTCACCTTGTTGTATATGGTTATTCCTTGTATAACCTCCGTCCAGTAATCTGTCAGCAACATCGCGGTTTCCTACACTTCGACCATATTCATCTATTGGCATATTTTTCTGCTTTTTTAATTCTGACCATAATATTATTCGTCTGCATACGGTACTTCTATACTTGTAGTAACTTGCAGAGGGTAAGAAAACAGTTCGGCGCCTTCACCACCAACTGCTGTTTTGTTGGTATTGCAGATGAGCGTATATTGTGACAAACCATCAATTACTCTCGTGGTGTAATGTGGATTACTGATATTGAGAATATCTATCGCCATTTTAACGGCAATAATGGTAACAAAGTTAATATCTGCCGAAATACCCGGTTCAAATGCTGCTTTTGCCAAATCTTCTTCGTTTGTATAGAATTTTCTGTTTTGGTTTACGCGCCCCGAAGTATCGCCGATTGCAACCATAAAATCGGAATAATCGGGCATTCCTTGTGGTAAACAGTAAAATATTTCACCGGCAAAAGCCCTTTCCCAGCAACCGATAGACATCAGCGGCATTCCTGCTTCTTTTGCTATTTTGTTGGCATATAAATCGCCTTCCCTATTATCGGCGCCGCCAATAACAATCACATTTTCATCGCAGAAATCTTTTAGCACATCAAGTGATACTTCCTGAATAATACGGTTTTGTGTAATTATCTTGGCTGTGGGATTGATTTGTAAAATGCGTTCTTTTACAGCATCTACCTTGTATTTACCAACGTCCAGTATGCCACACTGATGACGACAGATATTGTGGTAGCCCAAAACATCGTTGTCAATCAGCATAAAGCGACCAACGCCCGCCCTTGCAAGTTCGAGCGCCACCAAACTGCCCACCGAACCACAACCGACAAGCACTGCTCCTTTGCCCAGCATTACATCCGATTCCAAAATGCCTGTATTGCGCGAAAAAACGTCCATTTTCAGAGCATAAGGCTCTTTTTTGCAAATTTTGTTCATCGGAATGTGCATAAAATGCAAATCTCCGTTTTCCCAGTAACCAGCCACTTGTGCTGTTTCGGTATCTGTAAAAGATACGGGTTTTTCTGCAAAAATTTCTCCAATTTTGCCGATATTGCAGGCTTTTTCGGTGGCGGTGATGTTGAAAGAACAAGTGTTTTCTATATACATTCCATACAAATTGCCAATGTATTTTTCTGTTTTCAATTCTATAGGAAAATAAACAGTTGGAGTGATTTGCTTTTTTAAGATAAGACTCATATTATAAATTCCTTAATAGTTATTTGGCTGTTTGTTAATGCAGCAAACTTATTGAGCCAGTTTACTGCCAGATTCATTACATTCAATCCGTTGATTTGTGCGCTACCTAATACTTCCGAAACTGTTAAATAAATTTTACCATTTGCATCGGTTGCAATATATGGCAGTTGATAATCAAAATTATTTTGCATAAAAAGCGGATTGTTAATATACACGCGAAAATCTTTTGAACCGCTTATACCATCATAGCTTTGCGGATACCTCATATCTATTGTCCATCCGTCGTGTTGAATGGAATAAATAAGATATTCATCCTCTTCTCTTCGCAAAACATTGGGATATTTTTCTGATAAAAGATTGTATTCCGCCTCTACTTTTTCTCTGTTTTTTTCATACCAGACATTGTTTGCTGGCACAGATTCTCTATCAGATACAGTGGCATTCTCCGTTTTCTTATCTTTGTTAAAAATGCTGCCAATAAATTTCAAACGCTTGTTAAGTGAATTTTTAACTGCTTCATCTTCCCTGTTTTCATTTTTTAATTTTACCGGCAAAGATGGGTTCAAACCATTAACAGGGTAATGTTTCAATGTAAAGAAATCGGGAGGAATAATATCATCGCCCACTGCTATCTCTACTTTTGTGTATCTCAAAGGATAACTTACGTGATACATTGTCAGGCGAAAAATGGGATCAATATTTACCAGTCCCGAAATTGATCCTTTGGGATTGAGAGAGGCGTAAGTGCGGTTTGTGCCGTCGTCTGTACTTGAAAAAACGTCCATACTGCCCGGATGTCTGTGCCAAAGCCCTAAAAGTAAAAGATTGTCTTTGTACTGAACACTTACCGAATTCGCCAAATAGTTGACGAAATCGGTATCGTATTCAAAATAGGCAGGCTGAAATATGGAATTTCTTCCGGGAGGAATCACTTCCATTACTACCCATACTTCATTGTCCAAAATGTAACCGAGCAGCAGCCCGCCTGTTTCTATCGGGTCTTTGGCAAAACTTTCGCTGATAATGGCGTTGTATGCACGGTTTGAAAAAACCACTGTTATATTACTGTTTTTCATTGCAAAAGTGTTAGATGCCGTTATGCTGGTTAAATTTTTCTTGCGACAAATCACCAGTCAGCACAAGTTCAAACGCCATTAACCATTTTACAGCCCATGCAAGTGTTGAAGCCGCTGTGGTGGTAACTGTTCCAACGCTTGTATCGTCTGCTCGTGCTGTGCAAAGATACAAACCATCATCGCTGCGAAGTAAATGTTGGGGAGCCCAGCCCAAGTCTTCGATTATACTCTCAATATCGGGTTGGATTAAATGTACATGAATCGAACTGCCCATTGTTTGTGTTGGATGGTTGTTTTGATAAATGGCAGCTACTTCCCATTCATTGTCTCCAAGCACGCCAATATTCAATGATCCTGTCCATGCGAGCCGTCCGTCTTCTAATTTTTGCAGGTCAAAATCAGGGAATGCCCTCTCCATTGCTTCAATCTCATCTTCTAAAAGATTGGGCATATTTTCGTACCACTGATTCAAAGCCAGTATTCCCGGAGGCGCCGTTATGGTGGCGTCTTCGTCCTTTCCGGTTACGCTGCCTTTTTTGCCAATTTTTACTTTTTCGCCATTCAATAATTTGCGAGCGAGTTCTTTGTTGCGTTTTTCGGCATCTGCATTTGCCAGCCGACCTTTTGGAATAATAATAACATTTTTTGTCATAATTTAATTTTTTTTATTTAATTTATACTTTTTTATTTAATTTATACTTTTTTATACTTTGCCTACTCTTTCGGCTTTTCTCCGTGTATTGTTCTGGAAACTTGATATTATTAATATTGTCAAAATTAACAGAATTATCAGAATTTTTTAGAATTATTTTGACTCTCCAACCGACGCTTCATGATGGCGTCGTTAAGTATTTTTATAACTGTTATATCAACGCTCCATCCTTTGTTTTTGGCAATGGTTTCATCACAGATGTTTGTACCAGGGTTGCCTTCAATACGTAACCCCCCATGCCAATGCCCATGTTCCCGAATATTGTACAAGCTCATAAACAGCGCGTTCAATGCACCTGTGCTCAGTTGATTGTATGAACACACAAGCTCCGTTAGTGCCGTGTTATTGCTGACGTCCAAATAGGTCAGTTGATTTTCGCTGCACACAAGCCTCGTTATCGCCGTATTGTTGCTGACGTCCAAAGCGCTCAGATGATTTTCGCTGCACTCAAGCGTCGTTAGAGCCGTATTATTGCTGACGTCCAAAGTGCTAAGTTTATTTTCTCTACACTCAAGCCTCGTTAGCGCCGTGTTTTTGCTGACGTCCAAAGATCTCAGTTTATTTTCTCTACACTCAAGCCTCGTTAGCGCCGTGTTATTGCTGACGTCCAAATATCTCAGTTTATTGTCTGAACACTCAAGCGTCGTTAGAGCCGTGTTTTTGCTGACGTACAAATAGGTCAGTTTATTTTCTCTACACTCAAGCGTCGTTAGAGCCGTATTATTGCTGAAGTCCAAAGTGCTAAGTTTATTTTCTCTACACTCAAGCGTCGTTAGCGCCGTGTTATTGCTGAAGTCCAAAACGGTCAGTTCATTGGATCTGCAATTAAGCGTCGTTAGCGCCGTGTTATTGCTGACATCCAAATATCTCAGTTTATTGATTGAACACTCAAGCGTTGTTAGCGCCGTGTTGTTGCTGACGTCCAAATATCTCAGTTTATTGATTGAACACTCAAGCGTTGTTAGCGCCGTGTTTTTGCGGACATCCAAATATCTCAGTTTATTGATTGAACACTCAAGCGTTGTTAGCGCCGTGTTTTTGCGGACATCCAAAGATATCAGTTTATTTTCTCTACACTCAAGCCTCGTTAGCGCCGTGTTATTGCTGACGTCCAAAGATCTCAGTTCATTGTAGCTGCACTCAAGCGTCGTTAGCGCCGTGTTATTGCGGACATCCAAAGCGCTCAGTTCATTGTTTGAACACTCAAGCGTCGTTAGCGCAGTGTTTTTGCTGACATCCAAAGCGCTCAGTTTATTGTATGAACACTCAAGCGTCGTTAGCGCCGTGTTTTTGCTGATGTCCAAAGCGCTCAGTTTATTGTCTGAACACTCAAGCGTCGTTAGCGCCGTGTTTTTGCTGATGTCCAAAGCGATCAGTTCATTGCATGAACAATTGAGCCTCGTTATCGCCGTGTTTTTGCTGACGTCCAAAGCGATCAATTGATTTTTCCTGCAATTCAACCCTGTAATATTTGCTCCGGTTATTGTTGTGGTATGATTGCCTAATGAAGAATAATTGTGTTCTATAGAATTATTCCAATCCAAATTTTCGGTCAGTATAAGTGTTTCGCTGTTGCCGTCGCCCCAGTCCACACTTGCCGTTCCAAAACCGGAAAGACCTAATACAATAACGGTATCAATATCGACTTTTCTAAAAATATTTTTATAAATTATAACCTCACCGACTCTTTTCGTCATGGTTATTTTTTTGGCAACGTTATCTGTTTTAATACTACTTTTTTTCATCATTTCTCTTAATTTTTAATTCTTAATTTATTCACGCCGGCCTCATCAACTTGTATAATTGTTACAGCGGTTGTGCGGTTCGACGTTTTTTGAATGTCGGGGGCACCAGATATAGCCCGGCACAGACGAATTTTGGCTGTACACACAGTTGCTGCAATTACAGTTACTGTCGGCACGGAAACCCGGATCGGAGGACGGGCGGCGTTTGTTCGACGACTCGCCTGCAATACATAGAATACCGGCTATAATCAGCTGTATCAGCAATCCGGCAAAAACGGACGCTGTCAGCGCCGCCGGTATGGTCATTGCAAGCAGAGCCATAAACAGGTTTCGTTCGTAGTAGATATACATAAAACAGTACTTGAACAGTCCCCACTGAAAAAAGAAAACGGTAATACAGACACAGGAACAGACTATTGCCCAGCCCCAGCCTACAGTATCCGGCACACAGATATTGGTTTTCACTGCAAGCGACTGTAGGAAATACAGCAGATACAGACCTGCAAAACGCCACCGAAAACCGGTACGTTCTTCGTCGGCCTCGCCACTTACTGCGGCAATAATCACCGATATAAGAAAACCTCCAATCCAAAACAGTGAGGATTGCCAATTGTAGAAAAAATCAACATTCATAATCTTTGCATTTTATTCAGTATGAGTGCCTCCCCTGTTGCCCTTATAATATGTTTCGCCAAGTATGCCGCGTCCGTCTTCTTCAAAATCTTCCGAAGTACCGTCGCTGTAATGTTTGCGAAAGCGTTTTTTGCCGCTGCTGTTTCCGTCGCCAAAGCCGTACACAAGAATAAAGTAGGCAACAACAAGAACAATGGCAATAATCAGCGTCCACAACACCAGATAGAACGACACAAAAAGGGTGATAGCAAACACTGCCAGAACGTAGGCTGCGTAGCCAATTTTGCTGCCCGTCGACGCCAGAAGCGCCAACTGTTTGTATGCCTTGCGACCAACTAAAAGCAGCCCCAAGCCGCCAATAACTCCGAGTATTGCGCCTGCATACTCCTCGCCCACATTGAATATTTGCATCACAAATACAACCAAGATTGCAACCACTGCTGCTCCCAATGAGTATTTTGCTGTGGTTTTGCTTACCGGAACATGCGCATTGTTATACTTTCCAAAAATTGCATATTCCCAACGATCCAAAAAATTTAATGAAATTTTCATATTCTTAATTCTTAATTCATTTATTCTCCGCAATAACTGATTGATGTTACTTTTGCTCCTTTTTTGAAACAGCCGGTGAATGTTCGCCACGTTTTCCCATAGTCATAAGCTTCCTGACGGACTTCTTTGCCGAGCGGCGTCAGGTCGTTAAAATCGACTCCTATGCAATAACCGTTTAGAATCAAGTTAGCGGCGTTGTCGGAATCCAAGCCTTTGATGCGTATCAGTTCAGAGACTAACATTCCGGGGTACACGCCGTCGGGAGTTGAAACGTTGGAGGAAAATATCTCTGCGCCACCAACAGTACATTCATCCATGGAAGGCGGAGCGTACATCATTGCCACCGCTTCTTTGCCTGCGTAGAAAATAATTTCGTTATAGTCGCCAATATATTCGTCTGCAACAAATTTCACTGTGTAGCGGTCGTATAAACCCTCGCAGGTTTTTGGAATAGCATCACAGGCGAGGCCGCGTTTGAGGCAAGCCACGCCGTTCTTTGTCAATGTGAATTTTGCTACCGGAGCGGTTGTTTTGGCGGCGGCGCTTGCGGCAGCAGCGGCATTGCCGGCGGCAGTTGCATCGGCAGTGGCAGTTGCATCGGCAGCGGCAGTTGCTTCGGGTGCGTCCATGAGCCGTACTTTTTCCCAGCGCCAGCTACTAAAAATGAGGTCAAGCATTTCCACCGTCTGGGGGAGCGCCTCGAACACCATTGTGAAATCACATGGCGAACTGCGTGGATAGTAATCCTCCTGCATTGGGCTGGAAGCAATACCATATACGGTTTTAAGCGGATACTGTGTGCCGCCGGACAAGATATACGTGTTGTCGAAACTGTGAACAGAAAGAGAAGCCCCTTTGTAAGTGAAATTTACCTGAGTATTGTTTTTGGTAAGGACAAACGATTTTATCTTACAGTCGGAAACGCCTTTGCCTTCCACTGTGGGATTGTCCTTTCGGAACAGAATTGAATCTTTGCCCAAAATCTGCTCGGAGGTATAAACAGGCACATCGCGCAGAGAAATTTCAAATTGGACGTATTGATCTGAACCACTTTTGGTTTCATCGAGAACGTAGCCGGCGATGGTTGCCGATTTCAGCGATTTTGCCTTGTGGTCGAATTTGGCAATGCCAATACTGCCTCTAACTTTTGCTCCTTCGGACAGATCGAAACCGCAACCATTGTTGCTGGAACCAAATTCCGTATCTGTCGATATACATGTCAGCGAGTGAGCATTTCCCAAATCGTCAGTAAATCTGGTATCTACTTTGGGCATGATCACGTTTTTCTGTCCGCCCAAACGTCCGATTTTCAAAGCCCGTCCGCGATTGTTGAGCGTAAAATTCAAAGCCAGCATTTTGCCGTCGTTGATACAGCTTTCGATAATAAAATCGACGTCGGGGCTGAAACTTTTGATTTTAGCCGTTTCGTAGCCAACCGTTGTGCAGTTCTGTTCCGTTGGATTGCCCAAAAAAGTATCAATTTTCTTTACTGTCTCACCAATTTTATCCAGCGTTTTAAATAAGCCCTGCGCCGACACGTCAGCCGCCGCCATTGTCATTATTGAAAATGACAGAATAATTAATTTTACTGTTTTCATGATTCTTTTACAATTAATCGAGTTTCATTATAAATACCATTTTTTTAAAATCAGCAAAATCAGCAGCATTATCCGCATTGAGATAAAACGATCCTGTCTGGCTGCATTCATCACCATTTTGTATATCTATCTTGTCGAAATACACAGATTGATAATTGGAGTATTGCAATATTTTGCCTGTGCTGTTGATAAATACTATTGGCGTAAGAACCTGCGCTTTTTGTCCTCTCTCAAACGGGTGGCTTACATTGAGTTTTGATACGTCAGTAATTTTTATTTTGAAATAGAACTCTACTTTTCTGTCTTCCGAAACGTTGTTCAGTTTCGAAAGTTTTCCGAATTTTACACTTGTTACCTCATAGCCCAATTCCGATATCACCGAAAAAGGAATGTCCTTACCTCGGTATTTTTCTACTTCGGCGTCGAGTTCCTTTTTGAATTTTTCGTCGGCTTCTTCCTTTTCCTTAGCATACTCGGTAAAAATTTTCTCAATCTTTGCCAAATCCTTTTTATCTACTCCCTTACCCTTTGCTTCGCCTTTGGCATACAGAATGGAATCTGTTTGGGCTTTCTGGTAAATTAGAGAAGGGATATTCCCCAATATATCGTTTTTGGGAAGTCCGTTGTTGCCGCAAGCCGTCATTCCTGCAAGGACTGCCGCAACCAAAATGATGTTTTTTACATTCATTTTCTGTCCTGCTATCAAACACAGGACTGCTGTTTTAAAAATACTTTTTTTAATCATTGCTTTAATTATTTATATAATTTTTTAATTCGTAATTCGTCCGTTTGCTACTGTCCGAACTGTGATTTTCAGATGATTTTCCTGATTTTTCTGATTGTTTGCCGGTCGCGGAAGACACTTAATAGTCTTAATATTTTCAAGAAACTAAGCCTCTTGCGACGAACAGCGCCGACGCCGGTAATTCTATCGCCGGACATAATCCTGTCAATCCCCAAAATCCTGTCAAAATCGAGGTTCAGACCACAAGCCGCAAAGGGCGTTAAACCCTTTGCGTTCCTTGCGGCAACAAATTCTTTAAATTAATAGAACGTCCATCCTTTGTTTTCGGCAATTGTTTTATTGCACGACAATACGCCGTCGGTATAAGTTATCCTTATTTCTTTCGCAGCACCCGGTATTGTATTAGAGTGCAGAGTGCCAAACATGCTATTCAATGCCGCGGCGGTCAGCGGATTGGCGCCGCAGTGGAGATACACCAGCTCAGTGTTGCCGGTAAAATTCAAAGCGGTCAGGTCGTTGTCGTAGCAATTGAACCACGACAATTTTGTGTTTTTGCTGACATTCACAACGCTCAGTTGATTGTAGCTACAATCAAGATCCGTCAGTTCCGTATTTTTATTCAAATCCAAAGTGCTCAGTTGATTGTTTTTGCAATAGAGATTGTTTAGCGCCGTGTTATTGCTGAGATCCAAAGCGCTCAGTTGATTGTTCTGACACCAGAGAGTGTTTAGAGCAAGGTTTTTGCTGATATCCAAATCGGTTACACGGGCGTCGTCGCAATCAAAACCAATCATATTTATTCCATTTACTTTTACGGTACGACTGACATTGCCTGCATAATAATGTACGGGAGGATAACTATATATGGTGGGAGATCCGTTCAGCGTAATCGTGTTGTCCTGTCCGTCGCCCCAGTCTATAGTTGCTGTTCCGGTACCGGCAATGCCTATTTTGAGTGAAGAGGCTGTTGAAGCTACCTTCAGAGTGATTACTGCAAGTACCTGTACATTGCACGAGGCGGTTTTGTTGCCGTCCGCAGTGGTAACGGTAATTACGGTTTCGCCGGAGGCGAGAGCGGTTACAACGCCATCGACCACCGAAGCAACGGCGGGGGCAGAACTCGACCATGTCAGCGTTTTGTCGGTGGCATTCGCCGGCGCTACGGTAGCCGTCAGAGTAAAGTTTTCGTCCACCGTCAGGGTTTTTGCCTCCTCGCTCAGGCTGACGCCGCTCACCGGCACAATGGCTGGATTGACCGTTACCGCGCACGAGGCGGTTTTGCCACCGTCGGCTGTGCTAACGGTGATTACGGCATTGCCAACGGCGACAGCGGTTACTGTGCCATTGCTCACCGTAGCAACGGCTGTGTTCGAGCTTGTCCACGTCAGCGTTTTGTTTGTGGCATTCGCCGGCGCTACGGTAGCCGTAAGTGCGAAAGTTCCGCCTGCCGACAGAACAGTATCGCTTGCGTTCAGGCTGACGCCGGTTACAGAAACAATTCCGTTTCCGTTGTCGTCGTCGCCAGATTCATTTTTGTTACACCCGCTAAGGGTAAATCCTGCTATCAAACACAGGACTGCTGTTTTAATAATACTTTTTTTAATCATCTTTTTGACTTATTTATATAATTTCTAATTAATAACTTATTTTTATGTTCTTTATTTTTAACTGTAAGAGGCTTGCGTTCCCTGCGTAAATCTTTGCGTTCCCTGCGGCAATAATTTCCATCAATCTCGTAATTCGTAATTAAAAAAAGCCCCGCCGCAAAACTTGTAGAACAAGTCTGCAACGGGGCATAATTATTATGTCTATTTTCGTCTTTTTTTTCGATTCCAAAAACAGGTCTAACTGCCTGATCCTCTCTCTCTCTCTCTCTCTCTCTCTCTCTCTCTCTCTCTCTCTCTCTCTCTCTCTACAAAAAGTGTGCCACATTTTACCGACGACTGTCCGGCGAGGCTTTCAGCGTGCGCATCAACTACGCACAAAGCGATACTTCCCGACCCGATATTCAAGTCGAAAATTCTCTCTTCTCTCTCCTGTCTTGTAGCACAATTTTTCATCTTCTGTACTTTTATTTATCAAGTTAATTTTCTTCAATCATTTTTAATTCGCAAATTCGTAATTCAAAAATCGCTGCAAAAGTAGATAACATTTTTCAATTTCCAACAAAAAATTTCCAACTTTTTTTTGATTTCGCTGATACACAATGGGGTTACAGGCGCATTTTTTTGTCGGAGACG
>JAITIA010000260.1 GCA_031279695.1 Prevotellaceae bacterium
GGAGTTATTCTTAATAATAATGAACTTCAGGCAGAAGGAACAGAGGAAGATTTTAACCAGAAAAAATATAACTTGCTCTGTGCCATATCGGAAATATCTGATATGGCTATGATGGCAAAACATACAGTGTCGTCGTTATTTAAAGAAGATGTGAAAAGTCTTTTTGACGAACAAAATATCATATATACACCGCAGTTTATTGCCAAAGGTAATACAGGCTTTGAATTTTCATTTGATTTTCAGATTGCCGGAAAACAAAAAGAGATTGTTATCAAGTCTTTCAATTCCCTGAACAAAATCAATGTGGTCAATTTTTTGTTTGGGTGGGAAGATATTAAAAAGGCAAGAGAAAAAATATCCGGTAAAGAGTTGAAAGGATTGGCAATTATCAATGATATGGAAAAAGAATTAAGACAAGAGTATATTGGTGCGCTTGAAAGTAAAGGCTCCGATATTTTTAAGTGGAGTCAGCGTTATCAACCGGAAATTTTAGACAAATTAATTGCATGAAATATAAAAAAACACAGTAGTAAACGACAATAACAAAATATGCTGCACAAATATTTGTCCATTGCGCTGAAAGATTCTGTTAAGATATTTTTCACATAAACAGCAATCCGATAAAACAGGACGCAGATGAAACACAGATATATTATCAAACGGAAAGTTAAGTATTATGAAACATAACAGTAGATTTTAACAGACAACACACTGTATCTTATTGGCGAGACGTACATCAAGGCAATATGAGACGTACATCTCGATACATCGAGACGTACATCTTGGTGCAGCGAGACGTATGTCTCGATAATAAAACGCAGTGAGCAGTTGTATAAAAGATATTGAACAGTTATATAAAAGATATTGAACAGTTATATAAAACGATAAGCAGAAATGAGTATATATTACAGATTAGACGAAAAAACAGACAACCTAAACCCCGAAGGCAGCCGCAAACAGGGTCTGTTCCCGCGCATTATACGCAAACAAACAGTAGGACTGAAAAAACTCTGCGAGCTAACGGCAGAAGGTACAACATTCAATGCCTTTGAGTTGGAAATCGCGGCAAAAATGCTTGTAAATGGCATTATCAAAGAGTTGAGCGAAGGCAACAACGTGTGTATCGACGATTTCGGCACGTTTTCCGTCAGCGCGGAGCTAAGGCGCGAAGCGCATCAGCAACACGATATTCGCGCCGAATCCATACGCCTGAAACGCATAGTATTCAAAACATCGACCGCACTGTTGAAGTCTCTTCGTTTCACCTTCCGGCGACTGCCAAACAAGTAAAAATCAGGTTGAGGCGCTATCGATTTATGCAGAAAACTCCGCTATGTCCCAAAGTCCCGCAGGGACGGAACTTTATTAACCGCTGGCTTTAGCCTGCGGACGGCGAACCACGAAGGAAATAAAATAAATCAATTTAGGTATCATGTACGATAATCATTTTTTTCAATAGCACCTCAAAAAAAGATTTAGCAATTTCTCACCAATTTTTGTCATTCTAAAAAAAGTTTGTACCTTTGCACTCGCAAATGCAGAACGGAATGCATAAATGATTTTAGTGATAACTAAACAAAAAAAATGATGAATGTACCGAATATCTCAATGCCGGAACTGTTTTTCGGCGGCGCAACGCTCACAGGAACGGGTATCACGAAAAGCCTCAGAACGATAGGCGATTTGGCGGGTATTTTTGCCGACGAAACGGCTTGGGCGGCTTTGTCGCCCGATAAACTTGTTTATGAGGTTTATAGCCATCTCTCTGTTCCGGAGGGAACGGAGGGCGGACTGTTTTTCGGGCTTACGCGGCTCTTCCCCGGTAAGGCTGGAAACGAATATTTTATGACCAAAGGACATTTTCACAGGAAAATCGACCGGATGGAATACTACTGGGGGCTGGAAGGCGATGGAATACTGATTCTTATGGATGAAAACAGATCGGTACGGGCAGAGAAAATGTTCCCCGGAAGTTTGCATCTTATTGGCGGAGGCATTGCCCACCGAGTTGCAAACACAGGCAACGTACCGCTTTCATTTGCCGCCTGTTGGGCGTCCGACGCAGGACATAACTACCAGGAAATTGCCGACAACGGTTTTGCGGCGCGACTGATGGAAATTAATGGAACTCCTCAATTATGTACAATATAGCAATCGATTTGGGTGGAACAATTGTCAAAATAGGATTGTTGCACAAAGGTAAAGTACTGAATATGGTTCTGTTGGATTCGCGTCGCCTGCTGGGGCTGGAAGCCAATCTCAACCGCATTCGGGAAGAAATTGACCGTCTGCTTTCATTGCAGGAAATCGACGCCGCCCGTTTGGGCGGTATCGGGCTGGCTTTTCCCGGGTTGGTCGATTCGGTGGAAAACAGGGTGATATCAACAAATAAAAAATACGATGACGCTTGCCGTATAGACCTGAACCAGTGGGTGAAACAGAACTGGAATGTTCAGTTTTTTATGGACAACGACGCTCGAATGGCTGTGGTGGGCGAATGGCGACACGGCGCCGCCAAAGGCTTTGATAATGTGGTGATGATGACCGTCGGCACGGGAATTGGCACAGGCGTAATTATCAACGGACAAATTCTTTACGGCAAACATTTTCAGGCCGGTTCGCTGGGTGGACACATTGTGCTCGACTACAGAGGACGCAAATGTTCCTGCGGAAATGTCGGCTGCGTGGAAAGTGTCGCCTCGTCCTTCTTTTTACCCTCAATTATCCGCGAACATGCCCGATTATCAGCCTCTTTCAAACGGAAAGCCGAAAAGGAAAACTACGATTTCAAGGAAATATTCCACCTCGCCGCCGCCGGCAATGCCGACGCTCTGCTGCTCAGAAACGAATGTATGGACGTTTGGGCTGCCGCCGTTGTCAGTTATATTCATGCCTACGACCCTGAAATTGTTGTGCTTGGTGGCGGAATAATGAAGAGCGGCGATATTATTATCCCTCATATTCAGCAGAAAATAGACCGCTATGCCTGGTGTCCGTCGGAAAAAGTAATACTGACAGCCGCAAATCTTGGCGACAGGGCGGCGCTGGCAGGAATTGATTATCAATTAAGAAAAAGAGAAAGAAAAAAACATGGAACAAAAAACATCTAACTACGATAAATATCCCTATATCAGGGTTTCCGACCGTGCGGACGACTGTTTCTGCGGATGGCAGGCAATTGTTGACGAAATCGACCGGCGGCGGAATGAACTGCCGCAGTCGCCGCAAACAATTGTTGTTGAATGCTATCAGGGAGTAATGGAAGCCGAGATTGTTGCCGCTTTTACCGCAAAATATAGCAAGGCAAGCCTGATACTTGCCTCCGACGCAATGAAAACGGAAACGGAAATCAACGCCTTTTTTCATCCCGATATTACTGATGATGAACTGTTTGGCTATATGACCCGTTATTCTATCGACAGTTTTTTTGATGAAAAAAAGACGGAAAAGATACGGGCAAACATTCGTACCAATCATCCTGATTTGCTGATTGTAATCGGCACAGGCGCTGCCTTTGTCTGTCCCGACGCCGATATTTTGATTTATGCAGACATGGCTCGCTGGGAAATTCAGCAGCGTTTCCGTCGCAACGAAGTCTCGAATATCGGCGTGAAAAACAGCGAAGAACGCACTGCGCTCCAGTATAAACGGGCGTTTTTTGTTGATTGGCGCATTTGCGACCGTTTCAAGAAAAAACTGATGAAAAAATGGGATTATGTGCTTGATACTAACGATATAAATAATCCAAAAATGATTACCCGCCTGCTGTTTGAACGAGGGATGAAAATGGCCTCAACTCAACCTTTTCGCGTAGTTCCCTTTTTCGACCCCGGACCTTGGGGCGGACAGTGGATGAAGGAAGTCTGCGATTTAGACCGCGAAACGGTCAATTTTGCCTGGTGTTTCGACTGTGTTCCAGAAGAAAACAGTCTGCTGTTTGGTTTCGGAAATCTGCGCTTCGAGTTGCCGGCAATCAATCTGGTTTTTATGCATCCGCTTGAACTGTTGGGCGTTTCCGTTTATGGACGTTTTGGCGACGAATTTCCTGTCCGTTTCGACTTTCTCGACACCATGCAGGGCGGAAATTTGAGCTTGCAGGTGCATCCGCTGACAGAATATATTCAGGAAAAATTTGGAATGCATTACACTCAGGATGAGAGTTATTACATTTTGGATGCTGCCGACGACGCCGCCGTTTACATCGGGCTGAAAGAAGGCGTCGAACCGGAAAAAATGCTGCTGGCGCTGAAAGAATCCCGCCTGTCGGGACAGTTTGACGCCGAAGCATATACAGGAGTGTATCCCGTTAAAAAACACGACCATATACTTATCCCCGGAGGAACAGTCCATTGTTCGGGTAAAAACAGTATGGTGCTCGAAATCAGCGCCACACCCTATATTTTTACTTTTAAACTCTGGGATTGGGGACGGCTGGGATTAGACGGTCGTCCGCGCCCTATCAATATCGAACATGGCGAGCAGGTAATTCAGTGGAACAGAACGGAATCGTGGGTGCGTCGGGAATTAGTCAATCGCATAGAATTGATTAGCGAAAACGACGGCGTGAGAGAAGAACGCACCGGTTTGCACGCACAGGAATTTATCGAAACCCGCCGCCACTGGTTTTCATCCACCGTGCGGCACAATACCAATGGCGGCGTGAATGTTCTGAATTTGGTGGAAGGCAGGGAGGCACTTGTCGAAAGCCCGTCGAACTCCTTCGCTCCCTTTACGGTACATTATGCCGAAACTTTTATTGTTCCTGCGGCAACGGGCGAATATACAATCCGTCCCATCGGTGAATCGGAAGGCAAACAGTGTGCCACAATAAAAGCATATATCAGAAACAATGACTGATACGAAATTTGACAGGGGAATAGCCGTTGCGCCACACTTGTCGGGCGCAGGCTTTGTTTTTGGCGACGATGTTTTTGGTCCCGAAGCGGAAAATCGCCGGCTGGACGATATTCGTCAAAGCCTGCTTGAGCCGGACTGCAAGGGTCCCGATATTGTTTATTCCATTGTGATGGACGTGGGCAAAAATAAAGATTATGAGACTCTTCATCGGTTGCATCTGCTGTTTGGCGCAGTGTGTTTTGCCGCCGGAAAACTTGGCAAAGAGCCGATACGCAGTCAGGGACATATACATAAAGTATCGTCGTACAGCGGTTGGTCAACGCCCGAAGTGTATGAAATCTGGTCGGGTAAAGCCGTCATTTACATGCAGGAAAAGGCGGAAGATTTTCCCGGACGCTGTTTTGCCGTCGAAGCAGGCGTTGGCGAGGTTGTGATTGTTCCGCCCAACTGGGTGCACGCCACCGTGAGCGCCGACCCCGAACAGCCGCTCGTTTTCGGCGCTTGGTGCGACCGCGATTATGGCTTTGTGTATGATGGAGTTCGCCGTCATCGCGGCATTGCGTGGTTTCCCGTTTTCGACCAAAACAACCGGCTGGAATGGAAAGCCAATCCCAACTATCAGCCTTCGCAGCTGATTTGCAAATCGCCGTCGCCATACAGCGAACTTGGTATAGAAAA
>JAITIA010000007.1 GCA_031279695.1 Prevotellaceae bacterium
GTATATTTACGTAATATTATATATTAATATGTACTCTGTGAAACTCTGTGCTTCCTCTGTGAAACTCTGTGTTATGAAAATTACACGGAGAGCCACGGAGGTACACAGAGAAACACGGAGAATTACGAATTACGAACTTTGTGTGCTTTGTGCCCTTTGTGGGAGAAAAGTTCAATTACGAATAACAAAACCCTTTATGGGAGAATAATTAAATTAAAAAGAAAGAAATGAAAACATTTTATATTGTAACATTATGGCTGGTTGTTGCGGCGGGCACGGCTCGCGCACAGCTTGTTTCCGACACAAAACCCGGGACGCCAAACAGATTCAACGAGTACTCGGTGTATGCCTCCGCCGGCATGTCGAATATTCTCTGCAAAACAGATGGCGGACAAACCGGCTATGCCTTTGGCTACAACGCCGGTCTGGAATATACCTGCAATATCGTCTCGCACCTTGGCATCTCAACAGGCGCGGAATACTCTAATTTTGCCGGCACGTTTACTCGCGGCTCGCTGGGAGAAACCTGCGACGCGGTCGATGCCGCCGGCACGCCTTTCCTTTATACATACAGTATGCAACGCTACGAAGAAAGTCAGAGAATGAACATATTGTCGATACCGCTGATGCTGCGCGCCAAGTTCGCAACGGGCTGGTACAACAAACATATTTATATAGCAGGCGGCGTCAAACTCGCCATTCCGCTGGGGTCGAAGGTGAAGATTTCCGCCGACAATATTCATTCGAGCGGCTACTATCCCTACGAAAACATACGGTACGAAAACATGCCGCGTCGCGGATTCTACAACGGGCTGAATGTGTATGACCAACAAAGCGCTGTCAGAGGGTTTACCACAATGGTGATACTGTGTTGCGAGGCAGGTCTGCGCATTGGCAACCCACGCAACGCTCTGTATATCGGCGCATATCTCGACTGGCTCCCTGCGGACGCCGGACGCTCGAAAAGCAGTCATCCAATGAACTACTCCGGCGCCCTGAGCTACGAAAGTATTCTCAACTCCGCCCTGATAAGCGATATGAAAATGATGAGCGCCGGACTGAAAGTGAAATTCAGCCTGTTTTAGTGTTTTTTTAGCACGCAGATGACACAGATTTTACGGGTTGGCGCAGATTTTTTTCTGTCGCCAATGTATGCGCGAAGACACACGTAGGGGCGTTGCGCGCAACGCCCCTACATCGGCGACGCACAATACGCCGCAATGACATGCGCCGCCGCCATTCACCCGAATCACCCAAATCACAGTTCAGACAATTCCACCGCAGGCAATCATTCAATCATTCAATTATTCAATCATTCAATTAATCACTAACAAACAGTGTACAATTGACATTGCGGCAACGGATATGACGAGCAGGGTTGCGACGAAGCGTTTTTTTATTCCGGCAAACAGTATTTGCAGCGACGAGGCGGTGTAAATAAATATCACCGGAAGTATCAGTTTACTGCCTGGTGCACAGGCGAACAGGATAAACAGGGCAAATATCTGCATCAGGGTGAATATCTGGCTGTGGACTATTGTTTTCTGGCTGACGCCGCCGCTATGGGGCTGTACGGTTAGCCGTTTTATCAACGTCAGCGCAAGTATCAGTATCCCGAAAACGATTTGTATTTTGGTGAAATCAACGGCATTGAGCGGGATTTGCGGAATCAGGCTATGATATACTGTTTCAAACGGATAGAGCCAGTTGTCTGTTCTGAAAAAACATATCAGTGAGGCAAAATAGAACGGCGTCAGAAAACCGGTTAGCGAAATGAGGCAGTTTCGATATTCGGAGCGTTTCAGCCGGAAGGCGGCAATGATGTTGGGTACAAGCATGATGGCTAAATGAGTGTAAAACAGCGTCGCTATGCCCAGATACATTGACGACAGAAATATTTTCTCGTAGTTGCGGCTGGATTTGTGGTCGATGGCAAACAGGCTGATATGCGACAGCAGCACAAACACTGTGGCAAAATGCGCTTCCGTCAGCGTATGCAGAAAAGGGAAGGCAAAAATCTGTATCATCCAAAACCACAGAAGCATATCGACGCCTGTTTTTGTCGAAAAATGCCTTGTGTTGTTGATACATATCAAAATCCCTGCCAGCAGGCTCAGCAGAATGGACGCCGCCCAACACATTTCCACCGAAAGCATGGTGGGAAGTTGCGCAACGACAGAGTTTTGCCACTCGACCCTGTCCGGCAAAATATCGATATACGCCTCCAGCAAATAGACCAGCAACAGTGCGCCTGCCGTCAAAAACGCCGTTAGCCGGATGTTGTGTCGTGTTCCGCCCGTTCTCACTGTGATAGAATGATTTGGCTTGTTTGTCTATCGTTCAACAATCTGTATTACATTTTTTTCGGGGTCGTACAAATTACGAATGCGGGCGTTGCCAATGGCTACAAATTCGTCGCCCGCCCATTCGACCCTGTGTTTGTTGAGCCAGTTGCTTGCCTTCTCAAAGTTGGTTACGCGCAGCGCCAGATGCGACAAACCCGGCGTGTGCACCGTTCGTTCGGGACGTTGAGTGTGGTCGCAGGGCATTATTTCGAGCATGGTTTTGTCGGGCGCTTCGAGCAGATAAACAGGGCGTTCGGTGCGGATATGAACTTTGTAGCCCAAAACCTCGCAATACCATTTGGCGAGTGTTTCCACATTTTCGGCGGCTATTGCCGGATGATCTATTCCTGAAAATTCTTTCATTTTTTTACGTTATTTGTTAATTGTTGGGGATAATAATTTTCTGTCCGGGTTTCAGCTTACTGTTTTTTTTCATGCCGTTGGTTTTCAGCAGATTTTCAAGTTCGATATCGTATTTTTGAGCAATCGACCAGAAATTGTCGCCGCTCTGCACGGTGTGATATTTTTCAGCGGCGGCGGCGTCCGTTTCGTCCTCCGCTTCGTTTTTTACTTCGTTTTTCACTTCGTTTTTCACTTCGCGAACAACAATTTTCTGACCCGGATATATTGTCGAATTTTGTGTCAGACTGTTCCATGCATACAGGTCGGTGAGTTTGATACCGTATTTGCTTGCAATTGTTCCAAGCGTTTCGCCCTGAGCCACTTCGTGGATTGGGTCGTCGTTCGCCGTTTTGTCGGTTGCCGCCGTTCCGGTTTTATTCTTATTTTTGTTTTTATCCTTGTCCTTACTCTTTTCTTTGTCCTTATTTTTCTCGTTTTTGACGGCGGGAGCGGGATCAACAACAATATTTGCGGCAAAATATTTACTGCCATGACCATATATTTCCCTTTCCTTTTCGATAAACGCAACGGTATATTGGGAGGGTATTCGCAATTCGCAAATCGTTTCGTTGCCCGGAACAATATCGCGTTTATACTGAGGGTTAAGGTCTCGCAGCAGGCTGAGCGGGATATTTGTTGCTTCGCTGATATGTTTAAAATGCAGTTTTGAATTGACCATAAAGGTATCGATTGTTTCGGGGAAATAGGCGTCCTTTGGTTCGAGTCGATGTTCGCGGTAATATTTCACCATATAACTTGCTGCAATAAAAAGAGGTACATAGTTTCTTGTTTCGTTGGGCAAATATGGATGGATAGCCCAGTAGTCGCTCAGTCCGCCGGCTTTGACAATGGCTTTTTTCACATTGCCTTCGCCGCAGTTGTAGGCGGCAAGCGCCAGCGTCCAGTCGTTAAACATCGAATAGAGCACGTTCATGTATTTTGCGGCGGCATGAGTTGCGGCAATAAAATCGCGCCGTTCATCGACGTATGTTGTTACAGTCAAGCCATATCGTCGGGCGGTACCCAGCATAAACTGCCACATTCCGGTAGCGCCCTGACGCGACACTGCCACCGGATTCATTGCCGATTCTATCACCGGCAACACTCTCATTTCAAGCGGGATATTGTATGCGTCGAGAATTTCCTCAAAAATCGGGAAATAATAGTTGCACAGCCCCAGCAGCGTTTCCGCCCGTTTGGGATATTTTTGCATGTAATAGACAATGTATTTGCGTACCGAACTGTTGTACGACATTGATATTTCGCCCGATATTGCCGCCAGCCGGCGGATGTAAACCGAATCGGGCATATCTGCCGGCGGCAATTCTTCTTCGGCAAGCAGCAGCATTCCCGAAAGATCCTGCAAGGCTTTTTCTACCAGTTGCATAACCTCGTCGTCGGACTTGTTTGCCGCCGACCGCTGAACTTCGCGCGGCTGAGCCGGCGCACGGTATGGCGACGAAGTTCGACGCTGTTCGGTCGCCGGCGATTGCACGGGCGGGTCGGGCTGAGCAACTGTTTGTGGCGTCTGTTCATCAGCATCTTCTTCCAACGACTCCTGCTCTGCCCGAACAATCGCCTGTTCCGTTTGCACAGCCGTTTCTCCTGCCTGTTCCGTTTGCACAGCCGTCTGTTTTGACTGTTCTGTCTGCACAGCCGTCTGTTTTGACTGCAACGGACGATATTCTAAATATTTGCGCTGAGATTTTTCGGTATTTACGGTATCCTTTTCGGGTTTCGCTTCATTTTTTTCTTTTTTTGCAGGATCTTTAAACAGCGCTCTTTCGTTGATTTGCGCACACAGCGGCAGGCACAACAGCATCAGCGCCAGAGCAAGCGCCGCGCCGAGCAGCCTGTCTGTTTTTTGCAATTTGCAAGTATTTTGTTTTCCTGTTTTCATATTATTTCGGCGCTTTCGCGGGGAATCCATCCCTGACTTTTTCCGTCTTTAAGCATTATGCGATAATAGTTTCCCTGTTTTTCGATGATTTTCACCTTCAGCCCTTCGTGGATAATAAACAGGTCGGCGCCGGAATTGCCGGGCGTACTTTTGACCGTAACTTCGGGGCTGTAGATAATGGCTTCCATGCGATTGAGCATTTGCCCGCGCTGACGATAGCCCAAATACAGCGAACTTGCGCCGATAAAAATCGACAGACATAATCCTGCGAACAGCAGTTTTCCCGCTCGCGGCGAATGCGAAAAGATAAAGAAATAGAGCATCAGCAAAGCCGCCGCCGCAAACACAAAGAACACAATCGTCCATATTTCCGTTGAAAAAAAACCGGCAGCCTCGTTCATCCACGAGGTAAGAAAGACCTCCTTCACCTCGTCGATTTTGTCGGTTTGCATGGCTTCCGCATATTCGAGATTGTGCCGGATATCGGTATTTGCAGGGTCAAGCCGAAGCGCCCGTTCATAATTGAGGCGTGCCTGCCCCGGCAAATTCTGCTTGAAATAAGCATTGCCAAGATTGAAATACAATTCCGACGATTCTCCATTTTCGTTCAGAATCTGTTCATACAGCTGAGCCGCCTCACCGTATTTACCTTCGGAATATTTATTGCCCGCCCTGTTCCACAACGAGTCTACAGGCAGCGTTGCACTCGAAACAAGCGGCATCCACAATGTTAAAATTAACCATATTTTTCTCATAAACACACTCTTGTAAATAAAACCACAAGCAAAAATTTCTGCAAATTTATAAAAATATATTTAATTATTACAAATTTGATTTACGATTTACGGCTAAATCTTTTTTTGAGGTGCTATTGAAAAAATATCTATTAGACTATTATTATGAAATGAACGTCATAGCAATCCAAGTCCCGCAGGGACGACACTTTAATAAATAACTGATTAATTGAATAACTGATTAATGCCTGCGGCGGATAGGCTGGGACGTAAACGGCTCAGCATGTCAGCCGCCGCAGGCATTAATCACTAATCACTAATCACTAATCACTAATAAAGTCCCTGCGGGACTTTGCAGATATGCCATTTTTTCGAGTTTTCGGACAGACACTATATATAAGGTATAGTTGAGAGTGGTTTCAAATACGAACAAACACGAACAGCCACAAACCGCAAGCGGTTTATGGCTGTCTAACAAACATTTACAGGCATTGCGCCGTAATCGTGATATATTATTAATTCATTAATATACTGTTTATAAGAGCATCAATTACACCCCAGCGCTTTTAAGGCTTGAGCGGCGTTTGCCTTCAATTTTTCGTCGTATTTGACTTTTTTAAAGAACTGGCAGGCTTTTGCCTTGTTCGACGCCTGTAAAGCAGCGCCTTGCTGATAGTTACCCAAGTCGATCAATTTTGGAGCGGTAGCGTCGTCGGGCTTGTATTCCAGCGCTTTTTCGGCATTGCTCACCACGTCTGCCCATTTTTTGCTTTTCTGAGCGTCGCCCGCCATTTTTTTGTAAATGTTTGCTATCTGGGCTGTTGCCTGTTTCGCAATATCCGCTTTTTTTGTTGTGTCAGCCACTGCTTTTGTTTTTTCAAACGTTTCGAGCGCTGTTTGGGTATCGCCTTTTTTCAACAGCGAATTGGCTTTCAGGAGATAAACCTGGGCGTCGGTAGTGTCGAGCGCCAGCGCCTTGTCGAAAGCGGCAATTGCTCCGGCAAAGTCGTTGTTATCGTACAGGTTTTTGGCTTGTTTGAGATGCACGTCGTTCACCGTTGCCGCCGCATTTTTGAGCGTTTCGGCGTCGTTGAATTTTTTTGCTTCGTCTTCAGCCTGTTTCAGTCCCGCCAGAGCCTCGTCAAATTTGCCGGCTTCCAGATCTTTTTTTGCCTTGTTTAGATAGAGTTGGGGGATCATTTTTTCGAGGTTGGCTTTGGTTTCCTCTGCGCCCTCAACTTTTTGGGCGAGGTCGTAAGCCTCTTTCGATTTTGCAATAGCGGTTGCAAAGTCGCCCGACTGAGCGGCTTGCAGCGTTTGGTTGTAGAGTTCGATTGCCTTGTTGGCATCGTCTTGAGCCTGTGAGTTATACATGAATAATCCCACGAAAGCCAATGTTGAAACTAATTTTACCATTTTCTTCATATTATCAATAATTTAAATTAACTTTTTTTCAAAATATCATACATAAGATAATCGTCAAAAGTACTGCTTTTTTTTGATTTGACAATGCTTTGTGATGATTTTTTTGCGTTTTTTTCTATAACTATCTGATTTTTTGCGATATAATTTTTACATTTTTTTTCTGTCCGAAGGCAAAAAAGGGCTTGACGGGGGCTGTTGGGCGGGTAAAATTTCCGTTTTTGGGGCGTTTTTTGTTTTTCGGCTTCAGAAGGCTTCAAAAAATCGCATTTTTTTGGAAAAAACTGAAGAAAGAGGGCTGTCTGAAGGGCTTTTTTTTGGTTGGATTTCAAAAAAAATGAAAAAAATTTTCAAAAAAAATTCACTTCGATAATATGTTTAAAATCAGACTGTTACAACAAAAAGATACCTGTTTTTCAAGGGGTTATTGACAAAAAATAAAAAAATTTTTTTTAAAAATGTATTGATATATAATATAAAGTATTACCTTTGCGGCATTAAAATAATTGTTTAATTTATATTTATAAATTGTTATGACAAAAGCAGATATCGTAAATGAAGTCTCCAAAAGTACTGGAGTAGAAAAGATTACAGTTCAAAAGACTGTGGAAGCATTCATGGACGCCGTAAAGGGATCCTTGGGAAAAAATGAAAACGTGTATTTACGCGGATTCGGAAGTTTTATAGTTAAGAAAAGAGCTAAAAAAACTGCCCGCAATATCTCGAAAAATACAACACTCATCATTCCCGAGCATTTTATTCCGGCGTTCAAACCCGCTAAAATCTTTGTGTCTAAGGTGAAAAACAACGTAAAGAAGTAAAGCCTTATGCCAAGCGGGAAAAAAAGAAAGAGACATAAGATGGCGACTCATAAACGTAAAAAACGTTTACGCAAGAATCGTCATAAGAAGAAGAAGTAAGTCTCTGATGTTTAAGTTGTTTTAAAATTAAAAAATAAACCTAAAGGCTTTTCGGAGTCTTTAGGTTTTGTATTATTTTTAAATTATTAAATTTTTTAAAGTATGATTAAGAAGGAGTTAGTTATAGATGTAGCTTCCTCCGGTATATCAATCGCATTACTTGAAAACAAGAAAATAGTTGAACTGAATAAAGATACCAGCAGCGATAAATTTTCGGTTGCCGATATTTATTTGGGTAAAGTCAAGAAAATTATGCCCGCGCTCAATGCCGCCTTCGTGGACATTGGGCACGAAAAGGATGCTTTTATACATTATCTGGATTTGGGCTATAATTTTCAGTCATTGAACAATTTTGTTCTTCAAAACGCTTCGTCGGCCAAAAGTTTGCCTTTTTCAAAGGCAAAAATGGCAGAGCCTCTGGAAAAAGAAGGGAAAATTACCACCTTTCTGAAACAGGGACAGCCAATTATGGTGCAGATAGTTAAAGAAGCGATATCGACAAAAGGACCTCGACTGACTTCCGAAATATCAATCGCCGGTCGAAATACCGTGCTGATGCCTTTTTCAGACAAAATCTCGATTTCTCAAAAAATTTCATCAACCGAAGAAAAAAAACGGTTGAGAAAACTGATCAAAGGTATGCTTCCGCCTAATTTCGGCATCATTCTGAGAACTGCCGCAGAAGGGAAGAGTGGAGAAATATTGGGTGAAGAACTCTCGACGCTCTTGAAACGTTGGGACGAATGCTGTAACAAATTGAAAGCGTTTAAAAAACCCGAATTGTTGGTTCGAGAAATCAACCGTACCTCGGCAATACTGAGGGACATGCTCAACGGCTCGTTCAACAATATTTATGTAAACAATCGATCAGTTTATAACGAAATCCACGACTATATTGTCAATATAGAACCGGAGAAAGAAAAGATTGTAAAACTGTATAGAGGTAAGGTTCCTATTTTTGAGCAATATGGTGTTTCTAAGCAAATTAAGGGGCTGTTTGGTAGAGTTGTTTCTCTCAAAACGGGCGCTTATATGGTCATTGAACACACCGAAGCTCTGCATGTGATTGATGTAAATAGCGGAGTTAGAATAAAATCGCCTACCGGGCAGGAAGCCCACGCCCTGGAAGTGAATCTTCTGGCGGCAGAAGAAATTGCTCGTCAATTGCGAATGCGCGATATGGGCGGAATAATTGTTGTGGATTTTATCGATATGCACGAGTCCAACAACAAACAAATGCTGTACAATAAGATACAGAAACTGATGGAAAATGACAGGGCAAAACATAATATTTTGCCTCTGACAAAATTCGGACTTTTGCAGATAACAAGGCAACGTGTTCGTCCTGAACTGCATATAAAAAATGACGAAACCTGCCCGACCTGCCACGGTTCGGGGCATATTGCGCCCAGTACTCTGTTCGACAGTTACTTGAAAAGTCAGGTGGCTTATTTTGTCAACAAGTTGGGTAACCGATACCTCAAAATCGTTGTGCATCCGTATCTTGCAGCGTATCTTAACAAAGGACTGTTTTCGCTCCGCCTGAAATGGTCGCTGCAATATCGATGTTACATAAAAATAAAGTCCGACCCCGCTTTCAGTTATCTGGAAACGAGGATTTTCGACAGTAAAGGGAAAAAATTAAACGAATAAGCAGTTAGTAATTTTTTAAAAATAAGTCGGACAGATAAATTATCTGTCTGACTTTTTTTAGAAAATTGAAGTATCTTTGTGGCATAAATTTTTTTAGTGATGCAGATAATAGTTGAACCATCGACAATTAATGGAAAAATAAACGCGCCGGCGTCGAAAAGTCTTGTTCAAAGAGCGCTGGCAGCAGCCTTGCTAAGTAGCGGAAAAACAACGATTTCGGGCTATACGGAATCGGACGACGCGCTGGCGGCTTTGGGAATTATCAAAACTCTGGGCGCAGAAACATGTTTCGATAATGAATTGATAGTGAGCGGAAATCCTCCGTTAAGAAAAAGAGAAAAACTGACCTTGAGTTCCGGCGAATCCGGTCTGTCGTCGCGGCTGTTTGCACCGCTATCGCTGCTGTATTCCAACGATGTACAGATAAACGGCAAAGGCAGTCTCCTGAATCGACCCTTTGGCGATTTGATGAAATCGGTTTTTGAACAGATGAATATCGAATATTCCGACAATGAGGGTAAACTGCCTGTAAATCTGCGGGGTGAATTGAAGGCGAACCATATTTTAATCGACGGTAGCGGAGGCTCGCAGTTCGTTTCGGGTATTCTGATGACGCTTCCTCTGCTTGCAAACGATTCGATTGTGGAAGTTGAAAACCTCAAAAGTAAACCATATATCGATTTGACGTTGAGTGTATTGTCGAAATTCGGAATACACATGAAGCACGAACATCATGAAATATTCAGAATAAAATCGGGTCAAAAATACCAAAGTACCAATCTGGGTATCGAGGGCGACTGGAGTGGTATTTCCTGCCTGCTTGTGGCGGGCGCTATTGCCGGCAATCTGGAAATCACAAACTTAAACTATCATACAAATCAGGCAGACCGACGAATTATCGACGCTCTGCGTCTCACAGGGGCAATTGTCAATATCAAACCGTCGTCGGTGGTGATATTCAGAACAAAACTGAGGTCTTTTGACTTTGACGCAACCGATTCGCCCGATTTGTTTCCCGCATTGGTTGCGCTGGCGGCTAACTGTGTGGGCGTGTCGCGCATACGGGGCGTTACCCGCCTGCTGACCAAAGAAAGCAACAGGGCAGAAACGCTCAAATCGGAATACGGCAAGGCGGGCATCGATATAACTCTGGACGGTGATTATATGTTGGTTATGGGTCAGCAGGTGAGAGGAGTAACAATCGATTCGCACAACGACCACCGCATTGCAATGTCGCTGGCAGTTGCCGGACTGAATGCGAAATCGGCAATGACTATCGAAAATGCCGACTGCGTAAATAAATCGTATCCTGATTTTTGGAAGGATTTGTTTAAAATTCAAGTCAAAAATTGAGACTGGCTTTTTTTATAATATTGTTGCAGCAAATACTCCGTTATGAGTTGCACCTCAATAGAATATTCATAAACAGGCACTGACCACTGACTCTCAGGGTATTCTTTTCAGCGCCAGCAATCTCACGAGCAGTTCGAGCATCAGCAGACAAAATGCGATGAGGGCAAATTGCAGATATTCTTCTTTATAAACGGGGAAACTGTCCACCAGACTTTTAGTTTTTTCCATTTCGTTTATTTGTGCGTATATTTCTTTGAGTTTGGCGTTATTGGTTGCGCGGAAATATTCGCCGCCTGTTGCTGCTGCAATTTCTTTCAGCAGAGCCTCGTCGATTTCAACAGGTTGCTGGATAATTTGTATTCCGAAGGGGGTACGCATCGGATAGGGCGCTGTGCCGCTGTTTGTTCCCACGCCAATGGTATATACTCTGATTTTGTACAGTTTGGCTATTTCCATTGCTGTTTGCGGAGTTACGTTTCCGCTGTTGTTTACCCCGTCGGTGAGCAGAATAACGACCTTGCTTTTGGCGTCGCTGTCCTTAATATGGTTGACGGCTGTTGCCAGACCGTTGCCTATTGCCGTACCGTCGGCAATCAAGTCGGTTTGGCTTTTGGCAATCAGGTTGATAATTGTCGAACGGTCGGTAGTGAGCGGGCACTGGATAAAACTTTCGCCGGCAAAGACGGTCAAGCCGATACGGTCGGATTGCCGTTGCGACACAAATTCGATGGCAATGTCCTTTGCTGCGCTTATTCTGTCGGGGCGGAAATCCTGCATCAGCATACTTCCCGAAACGTCGAGCATCAGCATTATATCTATGCCTTCGACGCTGGTTGTTTCAAATTCTTTTGACGAGCGAGGACGCGCCAGCGCTATGATAATAAAAACGAAGACCATACAGCGCAGAACGACAGGCAGATGCCGCAGATATGCGTATATGCCTCGCCTGATTTTGCGGAACGGGGCGGTGGTTGATATTTTGAGTATTGCCCACGATTTTTTGCCCCACACAAGATACCATGCAAGGTAGGGAACGAGCAGAAGCAATGCCCATAAAACGAGTGGATTTTCAAATTGAGGTATGTCCGGAAGTATGTTCTTCATTTTGATTTTGAGACTGTTTTAATTCGTTTACCACTATATTGCTTTCGGTTATAAAATTTTGCGCATCCAGCATGTTTGCCCTGCATTCGTCGAGTATTGCCGGATATTTTGCAAATTTCACCAGGTCGGCAGTTTGAAACAGGCTGGCAAGATATTTCACTAATTCCGGTGACGAAAATATTGTAGAAGGCATCAGCGCAAGTATTTCCTCCGATGTTTTTTCCATTATCGACAGGTCGGTTTGCAGTTCGATATATTCCCGCACAACATCCGTCAGGCGCGAATAGTATTCTTTTGTACGTGAGGATGCCAGATTCGAGTTCTGCAATTTCGACAGTTCGGCAACAGCCCATTCGTAGGGGTTGATTTTCTGTCGGGCGACTGTATTTTTTGGTTTGACATATTTTTTCAACAGCCAGACTGCGAGCCACGCCAGCAGTCCTGCGCCCGCCGCGCCCAGCAGTATCCACAGCCAGAGCAGCGAGGGATAGGTTTTGATGTTCTTAATATCGTAAGGCTTAAAATCTTTGTCGATATCGATATATTTCACCATAAACGACAGCGGATTACTGTAAATGGTGTCAATTACGCCTTTTGTATTAATTCTCACCACCGGTATGCTGTCGTACGAGCCTCTGCCTCCACCAAAAGCAATCATCAAATATCGTCGTTCCAGACGGAAAATACTGTCTCTGACCTGAATAGTATCAACCGCGCCGGCTTCCATACATTCGAGGTCTTCTCCGGCGTCTTTTCCCTTAAATTCGGGAAAAAAGATGTACTCGTTTGGGTTTGACGTTATCGAGATTTTGAGTGTAAACTGATCGCCAATCAGAATGGTATCAATTTCAGGGTCAAACGATATGGACATCTGCGTCTTTCCCGCCAAACAGGTCAGTATTGCCAGACATGTCAATAAAATACGGATATTCATTGCCGCAACCAACTATAACACTGTTATGTGTTTATTTTTTAGCGCCACTTGTGCAGGTTTGCGCATTTTTGCTCAGCAGCAGTTCCGGCTCGTCGGTGGTGATATAATCAACTTCCTGTTTTATAAGATTGTCCATATCTTCTCCCGAATTAACCGTCCAAGCGCACACGCTCACGCCAAGTTTTTTTGCCTTTTCGATAAAGTCCGGTTTTTTGCCAAACTCATTCTGATGATAGTCTGCTCCAATTTTGTCGGCTGCCAGCTCTTCGGGCGATTTGCTGCCACCAAGGAATGCCACTGGAACAGCGGGACTTAATTCGCGGACTTTTTTCATCGCGTCATAGTCGAACGAGATATAGTAAACCCAGGGAACGGCGCCCATACTGTTGACCATCTGAACAATTTTTTCGACGGACTTTATGGTTTTTTCCTTTGTCGAAAGCGGTTTAATTTCCAGAAACAGACGTGTATAACTCTGTTTCTGAAGTTCCATCAGAACGGCGTCCAGCGTCGGGATATTTTCACCGTTGGGAAGTTTGGTTATGACAAGTTCGGCGTAGGTGTGGGTATCGACATGTGTGCCAAAATGGTCGTCGTCATGACAGAGTACCAGAACGCCGTCGGAGGTCATCCGCACATCGATTTCGACTCCTGCGCAGCCCAGCCTGATTGCTTCTTTCACCGATGCAACCGAATTTTGCGGTGTTTTTGTATTTTTCCACGCTCCGCGATGAGCAACTACATTGTTTTTAAGAAAAAAACCTTTATAAATGTCCTGTGCCTGCATTGTACAACTCAAAATAAAAATAGTAAATAACGTACATATCAATGTTTTCATATCATTTTATATTTAAAAAAATCGTTACAAAAGTAATGCTTTTTTTTTAAATGCAAAAAAATGGGGTTGAAAGGTCAGGAATTTAATAAATCAAAAATTTATGTGCATGGCTGCTGGCGCCGCCGCCGGAGCCGCGATAGGCGGCGCAGTTGGGCTCGGAATTGCCGGAAACGGGCAAAGTCCACGACAGCATCATCTCGTGAGAGGTGCGCGAGGCTTGCCCAACCGACGAATAGGTATATTCAAACACATAGCCCAGATTGAGATTTTTGAATATTTCGACCCCAAGAAAGGTGGACAGTTCGTTGCCACGCAGTTTGAGACTTTCGCCTATCCAGAACATATTCCGCTGTTCGCCATGCACTGTGCGTTTGAAAACCATCATCCCAAGAATTTCAAAATTGGCGAGATTGCGCCTATGCATGTAGGACACGCCAAAGACGGGCGCAATTTTCTGAAACAGGTATTCGTTGCGCGGCTCAAACGAGGTATAGGCGTAATAGTTGCACGACAGTTTTTCGGGCGACCAGTTTTCGGGCGACGATTTCTCGAAAATATAGTTGATATGCGTTATCGACGTGCCTATCCGCCAGATGCCGACCCCCGAAAAACTGTGGATAAAGTTGGCGCCAAAGTTGAAATCCGGTTTCACTATACTGCCTTTTTGCCAGTTCGACTGAATGGTTTCGTCTATCGTATCGTCGGCGGTGGTGATTTGGCTTTTGTCTATCGAGCGATGTATCAGCCCCACTCCCAACCCAAACGACAGCATCGACTCCATCGACCGCAACTTAAACTGATTATCGTCGAGTTGGATATTATACGAGTACAGAGCCTTCATGTTGAGTGTTTTTGTGTATCCGATTTTGTCGTTTATTATCGTCAGCCCAAAACCGGAATTAATAGCATTGCTGTAGCCCGAAAAGGCGAATATCTGGCTCACGGGCGCTCCTTCGAAGCCCACCCATTGGTTGCGCGTCAGCCCAATCGCCTGCCAGTATTCGGTATTGATTGTTGCCGGATTACTATCGAGCCGCGACAGCCACCGGTGGTTCATATCGATGTCGCTTTGACCCGACGCCGGTATATTTACGACAATCAGAAGAACAATTGTTAGATATTTTTTCATCGAATTATTGTATTGATTGATTATTTACTTACTTTTTTTTGTTACAGTAACAAAGCCTTTACGGATATCGGAATCCAAGATTTTTGTTTTTAGCGTGATTACATAATAATAGGTATCATCGTCCACCGTTCGACCCTTGTATTTACCATCCCAGCCTTTGTTGCCTTCATAGACATTGACGCCCATCCGGTCGTAGATTTTGATTGTTTTACACGACAGGCATTCGTCCATAAACAGATCATTGACGCCGTCGCCGTCGGGGGTAAAGGTATTGGGGATAAATGGCGCTACATACACCACCTTGTAGGTAGTGTCGGTGCAGCCGTGATTGTTGGTTGCCACCAGCGTAACGTTGTACATCGAATCGCGCTGCCCCACGTTGTAGATATACGCAATCGACCTATTCGACGCCATATTGCCGTCGCCAAAATCCCAGTCCACCGCACAATTGTTATCATTGATTACGGCTTCGAAATGCACTTCCGATTCTTTTGAATTGATTGTTGTTTTATTTGTTTTGATGGCTGCCACCGGCGGTTTGTGAACGGCAACGTCGATAGTCTGCGTCTGCGACCGGCAACCGTTATGGTCGATACCCACCACCTGATAGCGTTTATTGCGTTCAACGGCTTCGGTGAGCACGGCGCTGTCCGAGCCGGTATTCCACAGATAACTGTCGGCGCCCACAACGGTTAATTCCAAAGCCTCGCCTTCGCAGAGATTGCTTTTGCCATAGATTTGCAACTCCGGCAAGGGCAGGGCTTCAACAATGATTTCTTTTTTCGATTTGCAATTTTTCAAATCCACAGCCTCAATCCACAAAATTTGGGTTTCGACGGGTTGAAGTTCTATCCTGTTTGTTCTGTCGCCCGTATTCCACAGATACGATACGCCCGTACCGGTGGAATATGCGCTCATGGTAATTTTTGTTCCTGCGCACACCGCCGTATCGTTGTTCACAGTGAGAACGGGCAGGTTATTGACCTTTACGCTTGCCGTAGCCTCTGCGCTGCAACCGTTGGGGCCTCGCGCCGTAACAGTATAATCGGTATCGGCGGCGGGCGATACGGTGGCAGTATTCGATTCTCGTAGCGGATTATGCCGCCAAATGTATGTGCTGCCGTCGCCTCCCGACGAAACGGTCAGCGTCAGAGTATCGCCTGCGCAAATCGGAGTATTTCCGGAGATAACAGGCAGTGGGTCGGGTTTTATTTTGATATTGATACTTGCCGTTGCCACGCAGCCCGAATTGTCGGTTCCTTTAACCGTATAGGCAACCGGTCCCTGCGGGCTGACCACAATATCGGCAAGCGTTTCGCCGTTGTTCCATTCGTAAACATTGGCTCCCGACGCGCTCAAAGTAAGGCTTTCGCCCAAACAGAGAAGGCTGTCGCCGGCAATTTCCACCGCCGGTTTGAGCACCGACACGTAGCCGCTGTCGCGCACCGTACAATTTTGAGCGTTGCGCACTTCAACAGAATAGAACTGCGACGACTGCGGATAAACGCCTATACTTCGCGCCTGCTGCCCCGTGTTCCAGCGATAATTCACCGTGCCGCTTGCTTCCACCGCAAGTTGCAGCGGAGTGTTGTAGCAAACCGTTGTATCGACAATATGTTTTGTTATCACCGGAAGGCTGTTTACTTTCACCCGCACCGTTTTTGTCGAACTGCATCCATCGACGTCGGTAACGGCTACCGTATAGTCGGCGTCGGAGACGGGAGCAACCAATGTGGTATTTGAGTTGAAATACGGGTCGTGCGACCAGTAATAGTGAGTAACATTGTTGGCAACGGCGGTGAGCTGCGTTTGCTCGCCGTAGCAAATTTCGTTTGCGCCAAGGATAGTGGTATTTGGCAGCGGCTTCACCGTTATATCGATGTTTGCCGATGCGCGGCATCCGAAATGGTCGATACCAACCACCGAAAAGTTAGCGTTTTTGACGGGCGCAACGGTGATATCGGCAAACGTTTCGCCAGTATTCCATTCGTAAATGTCGGCTCCCGACGCGCTCAAAATGGTATTTTCGCCGTAGCACACCATGTTGTTGCCGGCAATTTCCACCACCGGCAATTGCAACACATCAACAAAAGCGCTGTCGCGCACACTACAGTTTTTTGAATTGCTGATTTCAACAGAATAAGTTTGCGGCAAAGTGGGGCTAAGCAAAACGTCCTTCGACGCATGTCCCGTACTCCACCGATATTTCAGATTGCCGCCCGCATCAACGGCATCGACGCTCAACCGCAGGCTACCGTCGCGACACACGGCGGTATCGAACAAATTTTTGGTGATAACCGGAACGCTGTTTACCTTTACTTTGACCGTTTTGTTTGCCACGCAGCCGTTATTGCCGGTTACGGTTACCGTATAGTCGGTATCGCCGGCGGGAGTAACGCTGGTTGTGCCGGAGTTGAAATACGGGTCGTGCGCCCAAAAATAACTATTTGCATCGACGGCAACGGCGGTCAGCGCGGTTGTTTCGCCATTACAAATTTCCATTTTCCCGCTGATTGTTGGCGTTGGCGACGGTTTGAGTTTGACCTCCATCTGCGCGGAGGCTTTGCATCCGGCGGCGTCGGTTCCCACAACCGAATAGGTGGCGGCGCCCGTTGGCGTGAGCGAAATATTGGCGGTGGTTGCGCCAGTATTCCATTGAAACGAAGGCGTACCCGTTGCGGTGAGATTAATGCTTTCGCCAAGACAGAAAAATTCGTCGCCAAAAATATTTACTTTGGGATTGTGGACGTCGATAAAACCGGTATCGCGCCGGATACATCCCAAACTATTGCTCACCTCCACCCAGTATATCTGCGAAGTGTCGGGGGTGATAGTTGTGTTTTTCGATGTTTTGCCGTTGCTCCACAGATACGAGGTTATATTGTTGCCTTCAATGCCCAAAATAGCCGTTTTGCCGATACAGAGGGTAATACTGTCCTTAAAATCGGTAATAACGGGCAAAGCCTTTGTTGTTATCGTTTTTGTATTGTCGATACTGCATCCGTAGCCGTTGGTTGCCGTAACAGAATATGTGGAACCGCTGCCCGAAGGCGTTACCTGAGTTGTTGCCGACGGCGTTCCTTCGTGCGCCCACTGGTAAATGGCGTCGCTGCCCGAACCGGAGGCTGTCAGCGTAACCGCATCTCCCAAACAGACGCTCGACGGGCTGCTGATGAGCGGCAGTGCAGGCTTGGGCATAACCGTAACGTCGAAATTTGCTTCCGACCAGCAGCCATGAACGTCGAAACCGCGCACGGTGTATGTTGTATTGGCGGCGGGAGTAACGTTTATTGTGGGCGTAATAAGTCCCAACCCTGTCATTCCAACGCGCCAGCTATACGAGCCGCCGCCAATAGCCGTCAGCGTAGCCATGTTGCCCGGACAGATAGAGTCGACGCCTGTAACTGTTACTGTTGGCGGAGTTCGTACAGTGATTTCGGTACTATCGTATATTGAACATCCTTCCGGACTGGTTATTTTCACCCAATATTTATAGACGCCGGGTACCGAAGGCGGAATATCTTCCATTGGATGTTCAGTGTAGCCGGTATTCCACAGATACGACGCATTGTCGCGATCAGTAATGACGTCAAGAGATATTAGTTCGCCCGGGCAAATACTTGCCGGCTGCAGAGGCGTCAGGTTTTTGAGCAAGGAGTCCACCTGAACGTAGTGTGTTTTTTTGGCGTGGCAGCCATTGCTGCCGGTTACGGTTACCGTATAACTTGCATTGCTAAGCGGAATATCGGTGATGGTTTGGTCTGTCGATGTTTTCGACGGTTCCCAGTTCCACAGATACGAAACGCCGCCCGAAGCAGTGAGTACCAATGTTTTTCCTTCGCAGATTTGGCTTGGCGCGCTAATTTGCGGAACGGGCTTTTCGGTTTTTACAACAACATCGTACATGGCGCGAGTTGTGCATCCATGCGTGCTGTTTTTTACATCCACCCAATACCTTGTGTTTACAAGCGGCGTATGGGTAATGGACGAGCTTGTTGCTCCCGTACTCCAATAATATGTATTAATTGAGCCGGGTAATGCTCCTGCAACATTGGCTGTCAGCGTAACTGCATCGTCCAAACAGATGGAATCGGCGCCCGTAATTGTTACCTGCGGCGGCGCGTAAACATCAACTTCAACGCTGTCGATACCGGAACAGACGGAATTGTTTGCCCGCACATAATATTTTCGTTTGGTATGGTGAATAATATCAATATCATCTGCATGGCTCACAATACTGTCGGCAGTAAAATTCCTGTCTCTGCTCCATTTATAATTCATACCCGCACCGGCGGACGCTTCTAAATGCAGATTAGTGCCGGCGCAAACCGCCGGTGGCGCGGCGATAATGATCGAAGGCGGCGGCGGAAGTTTTATCTCTATCGAATCGGTAACAAAACAACCGTTACTTCCTGTTACGTCAACAGTCAGTATGGTGTCCTTTTTTTCGTTTATTGTATATGTTGTAGATGAATTGCCGGACAAATCGTACCACGCGAATGTTCTGCCGGTTTCCGTCCCTTTAACTTCAAGAAAAACAGACGATGTTCCGCAGGTAATAGTTGGAGCATCGACGCCATGTGCGGGTAGTTTCAAAATTTGCAGTTTCTCCGAGTTGGAAACTATTGTGCATCCCGAAGGATAAGCCGCATCGCTGTAAGCGCGTACACGGTATGAGCCAGAGTCGGCAAGTTCTGTTTTATTGATGGTATAACTTACCGAAGTCGAGCCGCTTGGAGGAACAGATTCCGAGCCGGCAATTACCGTCCAAGTCGAACCGTCGTCGGTACTTTTTTCCCAAACAAATTTTATGCTTGTTGCGGCGAGTTCTGCTTGCAGGGCTGTTTCGTTGTAATTTGCAGTAAAGGTATAAGCCGTATTTTCGCAAACGGGGACGGCGGGATTGAGCGTTACGGCAACGCTGGCGGCAGCGAGGCAGTGGCGCAGTTCAATATCGTCAATTGCAATAATATCGCCCCCCGAGCCATTGTTGAATATCTGAATTTTTAAATTTGTAATCGAGGTAGGTAAACCGCTCACCGTAAATCCGTAGTGTTTCCATACTCCGCCCGAAATAGTTCCTGTTTGAGTGTCGCCTAAAACATTGCCCGAATTGTCCGTCAGAACAATTCTCATATTTGGCGATCCCGACAAATCCTTTAACCACACTCCAACAAACACATCGGAAACAACACAGAAGGTAACAGGAACAGTTGTTTCGTAAATCAGCGAGGCAGTGGCTCCGGTTTGTACATGCATATAATATCCTTTCAAGAGATTACCGGCAAAAGTATGATCGCCCGTAACGTCGGGCAACGTGGATTTGCTGACTGTATATTCGCCATTGCCGGAGGGCGCGCCGTTTTTGTATGTGTACGGCGAAACGCCTGTTGGCAACGACAAAGCGCCGCCAATATGGGTCGCCAATTCGCTGTTGCCTCCAAAATCGTATTTAAACAGACTTGAAAACGTGGAGCATCCGATATCGGCGCTTGAGCCGCAATCGGCGTCGCTCTTTTTGGTTATTTCAACGGGAATACGTCCGCCAATTGCCGAGCCGTTATAAAACGGCTGTACATAATATGTTTCGTTTGCCGCACCCATTGCCGGCACAGTGTACGAATTGGCGCTCGATTGCGGACTGCCTCCACTTGCCACATTAAACCACTGATAACTTATATTTAAAATTGGGTTTACAGCGATGGTCGATTGCACGCCCGTACAAGCAGTGTACGCGGCGTCCGGCTCGATGATAAAGACATGCAACCATGCCGTTTTTATTGTTCCGCCGCATTCTACCGAATACTCTACCAAATCGTGTCCTTTGAAACTTGGGGGAGGCGCGTATTCTAATTTCATTATACCGCCGCCAATATCTACAAATTGCGCCGTGCCGCCTTCGGCAGAAGACACAGAAGATAATGGAGTAAGAGTTGGCGTGGTACAATAATATACATCATTGTGAAGCACATCGAAAAGTATGGGCGTGGCGGTGGGCGTTGGCGTATTTTTCTGTATCACAGCCGTGTCGTCCTTCAATTCAAAACATGGATTTACTTTCAGAAACAGACTGTTACTATACGATAAACAGTTTGGATTGTTATTTATCGGTACCACTCCAACTGCCAGACGGTAGTAGCCGGCGTCGGGTATCAGAGCAGAGTTAATTGTGTAATCTATTGATGTTTGTCCGGCAATATTCAGCCATTGACCGGTAGTTTCGTTCAACTTTTGCCACTGATATAAATATGTTCCCGATGGAGGAGTAGCCGTTCCTACGAATTTTGTAGATTCTTTGGCGCAGATATCCAATTTGGTGTTTGTGATTACAGTTGTTGGAACGCCGCTACAAACGGCAATACTAATGTCGTCGAGAGCATATTCGTTGTCGGCACCCGCAGTGGGCGGATTGACAATAAGAAATTTAAGATTGTCGAGATCGGTGGGCGGAGTAAACTCAAAACCAAATACTCGCCAATCGGGATAATTTGTAACAGCGCCAATTATATAACTATATTTTGCAATTTTCTGAACAGTATCGAAAAGAACAAAAGTAAAATTGGGCGGATTAGTAGGCGAACTATTGGCTAAAATCCCTGTCGAAAACGAATATTTCAGCCCGCCGCACAACTTGCCCACTGGCACTTGCAAAATAGTATCGTTGTTTGTTCCGCTTGTTGCGCCATTGACGCGCAGCATGTAGCCCGAATCGTATGTTAGATGAGTATGATCCCAAGTTCCGGGATATGCTTTCACAAGAGCATATTTTTTCTCGCCACTCAACGCAGAAGTTTCAAAACTATATCCTGCCGGTATTTTGTATTTTGCCAGATGACTGTTCGACGTTCCAAAATCAGGATCAGCCGCTCTGTTGCCTCCAAAATCTTCGCTAAAAAGAATGCTGTTGTTGCAGCCTGCAAAAGAACCGCAGTTTGCCGCTTTTACTTTTATTGGGATTTTGATACTTGCATCAACAACAGTATTTGGTTTCGTAGGATGCGCAGAGGAGTATCGGGGTTTGGCATAAAATTCCGCAATATTGTCATTTATTGTAACTTGAATTGTGTTTCCTACGGTACCGTTACCGCCTGTTATCGGACTGCTTGTTACCGCTTCCTGATGCCATTCAAACTCCAGACCGACAGCGGGCTTCAGCCCTATGGTTATGGTATTTCCGGTGCAGGTTTCATAGTTTTCGGCTTCTGGAAACACAACGACAATAACTACGGGAATCTCGCATCTTATGTCCAAATCGTGGAATTGCTCGGGCGCAACACAGTAATAAACGGTATCAACTCCAGTAAAACCATCGTCGGGAGTATATTTGAGTTTACCGTCGGGAGTTATTTCTGCCTCTCCGTGTTTTGGCGGTTTATCGGGGTCTATTTTTATGGTATCGGTTGTTTTAATATTATTATCATTGCTAACTATAGGAATGGTAATGCTTCCGCCGCCGCCACCGCCACCGCCGCCGCCGCCACCGCCGCCGCCGCCACCGCCGTTTCCAAACATAAATCCGAAATCATCTTTCGGGTCGGGAGGCGGAACGATGCAGATGTAGCCAGTATCGTAGGTAATTGGCGATCCGGGCGTAGAATGTGTAACTTTCATAACAATAGTATCTTCACCCAAATGTAAATAATAAGGCGCCACCGGCGGATTGGACACCGCTGTTGGCAAAGTCCACTGATATGTAACTCCGGTTTTTGGATCTCCCATTGCTGCTGTAACATTATGACCATTGATAAACCATTCGACATTAGAATAAGCGCCATCAATATTTCTTTCAATTACGGCGCTACCGCTTGTTGAGTATGTATTTGTTTCACAAGAAGTCAGAGGATGCATCAGTTTGTCGATTGTGAAATACTCTTTCAAATCCCAAACCATGGCGCCGGTGGCAAGATAGTACGATTCCGCATTTCCATATCCGTAAACGTATGCATTGAAGCCATAAATATTTTCCACCTCATATATGCGATTGGCATTAGCCATAGGATATTCATAAATAACGTAACCCGATTGCGTAGTAGTAGAAAGAGGCGCAACAGTATAAGGCGCTCCATTTTCTTTCAATCTGGTAAAATCCTTATATTTTTCAGGCACAACAACAACCAGACGGTGGTTGCGTAACTGCGATTTGTCGTCCGGCATATTGAACGGTGAAATCATTGTATATGCAGTCATTTGCTCAACAGGATTAATCCAGCACTGAGCGGGGTCGCCGGCGCCAATAACAGCACTGGGCAACAAATGCTTAAAACTGGTCATAAACGAATTGACCATAATTGGGTCATCCGCTTCAATATATACTGCGTCGGTAATTTCATATTCAACAAAAGCGCCGGCAGTTATTGGTATCGATACAGGACTTCCTGATATTCCGCCTGTTATAGTTATATTTGTTGCAACGGCGGCGTAGATGCGGACAATATCCTTGGTAGTGCCAACTCCGCGATCGGTTACCGGAACAACATATTTTTTTCCCCAACTATGTACAGGCCACATCTGTTCAAACAAATTATCGGAACCCTGCAAACTTGCAAGACTTGGGATAAGAGCCTCTGTTGTTGCAAATACAGCAACAGTATCAGTTGCTGTAACATAACGATTTGCAGTTACCATATCGAAATAATAATACACATCCCCTGCGTTAAGCCCCATGGACGAAACTGGCGACGAAATATTTGTGCCGTTATGAATTGGAAGTATCGACAATTGAGCCGCATTTAGAGGATCGTACGACATTCCCCAATAATGTGTTCCTAAGGACTGTACCGGCAGTATTGCAGTTGCTTCTGTGGATTCCTGCGCCTGATCAATGGCATACAAAGCAATTTCTTTATCCGATATTACATGAACGGCAAATGGATGTACTCCATTCACGTTATTGAGTTTTAATACTTTTGAGTTATCAAGTTCAATAATATGCGTACCAGCAGACAAAGAAAAGGGACTGGAGGTGTGAGGATCGCCCGTGCCATTACCATAATATACTTGCACTGTTGCCGAAGCGGTTGGCACTACTACTTTTAAATACAAATAACGTCCTCCTGATGTTACATTCTTCCCGAATGCCAGATAAAAGTCTTTTCCAAGGGTTGCCGACTTATTATTTTGTCCAAATATCGAATTAACGGACAATAAAATACATACAAAATAAACTACTAACTTATTCATAAATACACGTTTAATAAACAAACTAATTTGCAATAACTTATAAAATTCCGGGTGCAAATATAATACAAATTTCTGAAATTGTTCACTTTTTTTTAATTTTAACACAAATTATTGTAAATTATTAGATTTTTAGACATGCAAAAATGTGGATAATGCACTTATAATAAACAATTTATCTGCATAAAATTTTTTTTGCGAATTTTTAAAAAATTTTTTGTCGAATTTTGTTCTATAACAACAAAACCCGTTTATTGTTGTTAAGCGCCTGATAATATTGCGAAAAGCGCAAAAATTGACGCAAAAAATCAGGAAAATTTCATCAAACAGTAAACAATACAAATTTTATGCTTACCTTTGCCGCCAAAAAATTAAATGAACAGATTGTCGCCTGCAAGGATCAGGCATTATTTTTCGCTGGTAAAATTTTCGCACACGGTTTTTGCAATGCCCTTTGCTCTGACCGGATTTTTCTGGGCTTGGCACGATTTGCAACAACAGTCTTTTCCACTGAAACTGTTGCTCTTAGTTCTGCTATGCATGATTTTTGCCCGCAATGCGGCAATGGCTTTCAACCGATATATCGACCGTGAATACGACAGCAAAAACCCGAGAACAGGAAATCGGGAAATTCCCGCCGGCAAAATCACTCATCGCTCCGCATTGATTTTTACCATCGCAAACGCGCTGCTGTTCTGCATAACCACGCTGTTTATCAACAGATTGAGTTTCGTCTTGTCGTTTCCCGCCCTAACAGTGATTTTGGGCTACAGTTACACAAAACGTTTCACTTCGCTTTGCCATTTTATTCTGGGACTTGGACTTGCAATAGCGCCCACCGGAGCGTACATCGCCCTGACCGGAACGTTTTCCACGCCCGTTGTGCTGCTTTCGGCAATGGTCATGTTCTGGGTTAGCGGCTTCGACATTCTTTATTCTCTGTCCGACAGCGATTTTGACCAAAAAAACGGCTTGCATTCCATTCCTGTGGCAATTGGCGTCGGCAATGCCGCAAAACTGTCGGCAACAGTTCATTTCCTCGCCATAATTCTGGCTCTGTTCATAGGATTAAAGTTCAACAGAGGCGCCTTTTATCTGACAGGCAGCATCGTATTTTCCATTTTGCTGATATACTGGCATCTGACAAAAACGCCCGACAGACGCGCCTCCTCATTTGGCGCAATCAACGGAATGGCAAGCATCTGTTACGGAGTGTTTTCCATTGCCGATTTGATTGTTTGTTGAACAAAAGCATTTATTTCATTCTCAGGGAGTTGTCTTTTCTTTGTAAAACAGCAAAATTGGATTACTGTCCTCAACAATATTCATTTTACCGATTTTTTCCTGCCATTCGGGTGAAATTTTATCCCAAAGAATTTTGATTGCCTTTGCGGGCGTCGTTGTATCATTCAATGAAAGATTTTTGAAAAAAATATTTAATCACAAACAAATATAAATCAATTCATTAATGAATTTTTTAACATTTTTTATGAAAATTTAACATTCTATCTCGGAAATTTGTATTATCCTTGCATTGTAAAAAGTTTATCTTTTTTATGTAAGATAAAAATAAACAGATGCTTGACTGAAAAATTTTTTCAACAAAACGTAAAAAAAATTTGCGTATGTCGAAAAAAATTTGTAATTTTGCAAAATATTAGAACAGAGGATATTAAGTCCAATAAATTAAAAATTAAAGAATTTAAAGGTATCAGGTATTTAAAATGGTGTTAGAAAGTTAGGGATTTAAAGAAATTTTTAAAGAATAGAAACACGTGAAAGAGGATCTCAACATATTACACAGTCGGTTGCTTGTTTCGGCGCAAAGAGGGCTCAAAAGATTTTGTCGCCTGCTGATTTCGGCAATCATACTCGTAACCACAAGCGTTACGGGTCAGGGGCAGGCTGTGTATCCTACTCAGGTTCAGGTGTTTCTGCAACCGCCTTACAGTCTGTATCTTGATGATTATATTACCGGAATGCGCGAGCGTATCTCGGTAAGCATTGTCAGCCACGA
>JAITIA010000064.1 GCA_031279695.1 Prevotellaceae bacterium
GTTCGACTTTACATTTTTTGAATCCCACAGGTCGCCTTCGTTGGCATTGAGTTTTTCCAGCGACGACGCCACCAGAATACGGTATTTTGTTTGCTGCACATCGCGAGCGTCGGAAACAAGTTCCCAGCTCAGGCGGGGAGCAACACAGTCGATGCCCTGAGGCTCGACAAGCAGTTCGCAGCGCAAATCAACCACGCTGACTTGCGAATTGACGCTGTTGCCGGTCAGCATCAACCCTACAATAAATAAACCCGAAAAAACATTTTTTATAAGCATTTTTTATAGATATTTACATTAAACATTTTATTTTTATTACTCCGTTTTTATCTTTATCAGTAATAAATTTTCCACAAAAGTATATAATCTGAATATAATGGCAAATATTTTTTTGTTGATAACTGATTATACAGCCTTTATCCCTACCGATTTTCATACTCACCACCCCCCGCCGCACATTTTCCGACCGGTTTTTTCAGTGGTCAGTGATTAGTGATTAGTGATTAGTGCCTGACGGCGGCATTGTCTGAACTGTGATTTTAGGGTGATTTGTTTGATTTTTGTGATTGGCGGCGGTTGTGATGAGGCGGAGTTGTGCATCGTAATGTAGAGACGGGGCGCGCCCCGTCTCTTCGGAGATTGCACCGCCCATGTTTGCCGGTTGGGAGATTGCGACGGAGCAACCCGTCCCGTCAGGGGTGATTTGTTTGATTTTTGTGATTGGCAGCGGTTGTGATGAGGCGGAGTTGTGCATCGTAATGTAGAGACGGGGCGCGCCCCGTCTCTACGGAGATTGCACCGCCAATGTTTGCCGGTTGGGAGATTGCGACGGAGCAACCCGTCCCGTCAGGGACGGAATGTTGGTAAAAAACGCAAGCCCAACCTCGTAACCGCCGTCCCGTCAGGGACGGAATGTAAAAATTGTCGATTATAATGTGCAGTCCCTGCGGTACCTGATTAATTGAATAATTGATTAACTGATTAATCAAAAATCGTAAATCGTAAATCAAAAATCAAAAATCGTAAATTACTAATCACTAATCAAAAAAGGTGATTGGCGAAATAAATCCGTCAATCACCTTGCACTGTTTTACGTTATAAAACTCAAAGTTTATCCAGAGATTGCTGTATATCGGCTTTAATATCGTCAATATGTTCGATACCTACCGAGATGCGCACCAAGCCGGGTTCTACGCCGGTGGCTTTCTGTTCGTCGGGCGACAGCTGTTCGTGCGTGGTTGCTGCCGGGTGGATTATCAATGTTTTGGCGTCGCCAACATTTGCAAGATGGCTCAGCAGTTTCACATTATCTATCAGTTTATCGGCATTCGAGGCTTCGCCTTTGATTTTGAATGTCAGCACGGCGCCGGCGCCTTTGGGCAGATATTTTTTTGCCAGTTGGTGATATTTGCTGCTTTGCAGACCCGGATAGTTGACGTATTCTATTTTTGGATGCTGTTCGAGCCATTCGGCAAGCGCCTGTGTGTTTTGCACGTGTCGTTCGAGCCTGAGCGATATTGTTTCCAGCCCCTGCACCAGCAGGAACGAGTTGAACGGGCTGATAGTGTTACCCCAGTCGCGCAGTCCTTCGACGCGGGCGCGGATATTGAAGGCGATATTGCCAAACGGTCCGTTTGAGCCAAACACGTCCCAGAAAACCAATCCGTGATAACTATCGGAGGGCTGGGTGAATGCGGGGAATTTGCCGTTGCCCCAGTTGAAAGTGCCGCTATCGACAATCACGCCGCCCAGCGAGGTTCCGTGCCCGCCAATCCATTTGGTTGCCGATTGGACTACCACCGACGCGCCATGTTCTATCGGGCGGAAGAGGTAGCCTGCGCCGCCAAAGGTATTGTCCACAATCAGTGGAATATCGTGTGCTTTTGCCACTTGTGCGATGGCGTCAAAATCGGGAATATTCAGTTCCGGATTGCCAACGGTTTCCAGATAAATTGCTTTGGTATTTTTGTCGATATGTTGTTCAAAATCTTCGGGATTATCGGTTTTTGTAAACCGTACTTCTATGCCCAGCCTTTTGAACTGCGATTTAAACTGGTTGTAGGTGCCGCCGTAGAGGTGCGAGGTGGACACAAAGTTATCGCCTACCTGAAGGATATTGTTCAGGGCGATAAACTGCGCCGACTGCCCCGACGAGGTTGCCAAGCCTGTTACGCCGCCTTCCAGCGCTGCCACACGTTTTTCAAATACGTCGGTTGTGGGGTTTTGCAGACGGGTGTAAATGTTGCCAAATTTGCGCAATCCAAAGAGGTCGGCGCCGTCCTTTGCGTCCTCAAACACATACGACGAGGTTTGATAGATTGGTAACGCGCGTGCGTGTGTTGTTTTTTCAACTTCCTGTCCTGCGTGTACTTGCAGGGTTTCAAATTTTAATCTGTTTTCTGACATTGTATAAATTTATTTTATATTAATATTTCATTGTAAATACGGTGCAAAAGTAGTATCGTGGCGGCAGCGCCGCAATACCACATTTATGGTATATTTTTAATCAATTGATAATTTACGAGTTACGGTGATTGTTTGCGCAACCATAAGCACGGTAGATGACGCAGATTAAAAGGATTTTCGCAGATTGTTAATCAATACGTATCTGCGTGCTAAAATCACTAATCACTAATCACTAATCACTAACCACTAATCACTAACCACTAATCACTAATCACTAATCACTAACCACTAATCACTAACCACTAATCACTAATCACTAATCACTAACCACTAATCACTAATTAAAACTATCAACGAATAATCTTTTTTACCTTTTCTGACCAGCAGATATTTGTTTTGCAGGAGTGTTTTTGTATGGATGTCGATATTTTCGTCTGTAATTTTTTCTTCGTTGATATTGAATCCGCCGCCGCGTATCAGTTTGCGCAGTTCGCCTTTGGACGGCACAACGGGCGTGTTCTGAGTAAACAGGTCGAGCAGGGTAGCATTTTCCCACACTTTGCGCGATATTTCGTATCTCGGAACGCCTTCAAACACTTCGAGCAGAGTGGCTTCGTCGATTGCGGCAATTTTTTCGGTATTTCCCTTGCCAAAGAGTAGCATCGACGCTTCCACTGCGTTGTTGTAATCTTTTTCGGAATGCACCATGCAGGTAATTTCCTTTGCCAGTGTTTTTTGCAGCAGGCGGATGTGCGGGTTGGCGTCGTGTTCGGCAATCAGCCGTTCGATAAAGTCGCGGTCGAGCATGGTAAAGATTTTGATGTATCGTTTGGCGTCGTCGTCGCTCACGTTGTGCCAGAATTGATAGAAGCGGTAGGGGGAAGTATATGCGGGGTCGAGCCAGATATTTCCCTGTTCGGTTTTGCCGAATTTGCCGCCGTCGGCTTTGGTAATCAGCGGGCAGGTAATGCCAAATGCCGTTCCGCCGTCGATACGGCGGATGAGTTCGGTGCCGGTGGTGATATTGCCCCATTGGTCGGAGCCGCCAAGTTGCATCCGGCAATTGCGGGTACGGTAGAGATGCAGAAAGTCGTAGCCTTGTATCAGTTGATAGGTAAATTCGGTGAACGACATTCCTTCGCGGGCGTCGCCCGACAGCCGTTTTTTCACCGAATCTTTTGCCATCATATAGTTTACGGTAATATGTTTGCCGATATCGCGGGTAAAATCGAGGAAGGAAAAATCTTTCATCCAGTCGTAATTATTCACCATTTCGGCGGCGTTGGCGGCGTCCGATTCAAAGTCGAGAAATTTGCTCAGTTGTTTTTTCAGGCAGTCGAGATTGTGGTTGAGTGTCTGTTCGTCGAGCAGATTTCGTTCGTTGGATTTCATCGACGGGTCGCCAATCATGCCGGTTGCGCCGCCCACCAGAGCAATGGGTTTGTGTCCGCATTTCTGAAAATGTTTTAATATCATAATGCTGACTAAATGCCCGATATGCAGCGAATCCGCCGTCGGGTCGAAACCGATGTAGGCAACTGTCATTTCGCTGTTGAGTTGCTCTTCGGTATTTTCCATAATATTGTGGAGCATTCCTCTCCACTCGAGTTCTTTTATAAAATTATTATTCATATTTTTATGATTTACGATTTATGATTTATGAATATCGCATAATTTGGAATAATGCATTTTGTCGAGCATGGTTTCGATATTTACCGGAATAACAGTACCTGCTTTATCTGTGTCAATCTTTTGTACGCAACCGATTAACAGGCTCAAACATATTATATTTAATAAAATAGATTTTTTCATGATAATTAATTTAAAACATTGTTTCTTTATAATTCTTTTAACTCACGTAATTCGTAATTCAAAGCGCAAAAGTATAACATTTATCCGACTTGGCAAAATAAAATTCAATCGACTGTGAGGGACAGTGGTTTACGGGGGATAAATTCGGCTGTGTTGTTCGTCGTATGAGGCTTAAAAGCCTTAAAAATATTAAATGTCTTCACTACCCTCCGTTGATACGGGGCAAAGCCCTGTCCGAGCAGGGTTTTTCTTTGTTTCAAAAAAACGTCCACTCCTTTTTACCAAGGTCCCGCAGGGACTTTTTTAGTGATTAATGATTAACGATTAGTGAATAATGCCTGCGGCGGACAGGCGGAGCCGTTTACGTCCCAGCCTGTCCGCCGCAGGCATTATTCAGTTAATCAATTATTCAGTTAATCAAAAAAGGCTGCGCAAACCTTGCGCAGCCTTTCTTTTCAATTCAATTAAACCAACTATTATGGGTTTTTCGATAGTCTCACATTTGCAAAATAAAAAGTGAGGTCTCTTGAAAAATCATTCCACGAGCCCGGTTCGCCTCCGATGTTGATGACAATGATGCGCGTATGTTTATTCCGCGCTTCAGCCATGTCGATTGTTAGGTCGAACCATCTTGCCAGACTTGAGTTTGGGAGAAGGCTGGCGTCGTTGCGGTAACGTTCCCAGTACTGCTGGTCGGCGCCGGAGATATTGTTGCCACCGAAAGCCCAGAGATGGTTCATAAAACGGAACCAGAGATCTTGCCATTCGCCAAAGCCGTCGGCAAAGACCGACGCCGGCGGGGTATATATTTTCAGTTTCAGATAGCGATAAACCTCTGCATTGTAGCGATATTCCTTTGGCAGGGCAAATACAAAGGATGAATATCGTTTTACCACTCTTACGCTGAAAACATTGCTCAGCCCCTCGGCATTTGGGGGATTGACTGCCGGATACGACCATTCCGAACGCCAGTCGTTGTCCTGTACCCAGCCGTCGAGGAAATATTCGTAGGGAATCAGCACATCGTCGGGCATTTGCATCATGTTCACTATGCCTGTGGAGACGTATGGCGAGAGGATATTGTCCAGCCCCATTGAATAGGGAGCGTACTTGATGTTCTGAATGACGCCTCCCGACAGCAGGTAACTGATAGTCGTCCTGTCGTTTGTTTCCACTTCTTTAATCCTGCTCAGGAATGGCAGCCATCGTCCGCCGCCCACTACTTTTCGTGCGCTGTTACGGTCGTAAAGCAGAGTGGTTACGTTGAACATATCGCCTCCGGTCAAATCCAGTTCTCTCAGTCGTGGGAAGTAGAGAATATCTCTCAGTGAAGTGCTTTTGATTGGGAGTGAGGCATGGACGGGATAAGTCAGTTTTGTTACCGTCAGCGGGTCGGTGCTGTATGAAATTCCGTTAACCTGCATCACGTCGGGCGCAGCTAGTTCCGGTCGCACTCTGGTGGGCTGTGCGGCAACATTTGTTCCGCCGCCGCCCACAGGTTCGTAAACCGACGAAATGTCGAACAGTTCATAAGCCAGCCCAGGCAAAGGTGTTCGCTCGTCGGTGTTGGCAACGGTTATTGTCCTGTCCACCGGACTCATGCGGTTTGAAAAATCCCGATAACCAACAGTAGTATGCTTCATAGTCGGGTCGGTTACCGCTTGCCACCGGATAATCATTTGGCTACCGTCGGTTTCCCAGCCTGCTATTTGCCGGCTTTTGAGAAATTCTCCATATTCGTCGGCGGTCGGAGTGGCAATATCGATAGTTTGCCGGAACTGAACGGTATCGAGAATGGGCTGACCATCAACAATAGGCAGTATATTGATGACAAAGGAAACGTTTTTTTCCGAATTTGGCAAAAGATTATCGACGTCGAAACCAATGAATGTACTATCCCTGATAGAGCCTCTTACAGTGGCATTGTCCTTGTCGTTATATTCGTAGTTACAGTCCAGAAACTGCCACATGCCTGTTGTGATTCCGCCGGGCCACCACAGTTTCACCCCCCAGGGCGAAAGCACGGCGTTGGGATCGGCAATGCGTATGGCGTCGCGGGTTTCCCGAGTGAACGGAATTCGGGCAATTTCCTGATATACCGACTTGTTGCCCAGCGAATCCGTTGTGTAAACACGGAAACGATAAAGTCTGGGCTGGCTCAGTCCGGTAACGTTTACCCACGACTGCATTCCTTTGAAAACAACTGTGGTATCGGCTTTTCCGGTATTGTATTCCACAACCGTATTTCTGGCTTTGCTTGGGTTTTTCTTGATACTGTCGGAGCGTCCGGCTCGGGTGAGGTATATTTCGACCCGCTCGAAGCCAACTGCCGCGCTGATAGTATCAAATTTTTCCGGATAAATGGTCTCGGAATTTACAAATTCTCTGATATTGTCGTACGGATCTTTGTCGCACGAAAACCATGTCAGAGGAACGATTATTGTCAATAAAAATAATAATTTTTTCATGATTTTATTCTTTTAATCATTAAACATTAATTTGATTTACGTCCATAGAGGCTTATTTCCGACAGGCAGTTTGCTCTTCGTCCGGTATAATTGTCGTCGAAATTGGCAACAGCCTCGTATCGGAACCAGCGCGTTGGGGGGCTGAACTGAGGGTCGTCGGGATACATGTACGACATGTCGCCTGCTCGTCCCATCTTGAAGATTTCCATATCGTTCATATTTTTGGGATGAGGAATTTTATGTGTGGACATCTTCACCCAATATATCGAATCGGGAGTTTCGGCAAGATAGTAGAGATTGAATTTCCCCACATTTTCAGAGTGGTAATACTGTCCGCGCGCCATGGGGTCAAGCCCGCCGGCGGTGCCATGTCGCTGGTGTGTAAGTACACGGCTGAGTTCGTAATAATCACCCAAATCGATGATATAACTCCATGGGACATTGTCGCCGGTCAGCCCGCCGGTGCCGGGTTTGCCAACAATGCCGCGTTCGCCTGTGTGCATGTAGTTTGCCAGCAGATAGGAGTCAATCAGCCCGTCGATAACATTTCCAATACGACCTTCCACTGCGTTGCCGAAACATTGCGGCACGCCGGCAATGGAGTCGGCTGTTTCGGGCAGCGTCCATTTCGACTTGTCGATTTGTTCATCCTGAAGCAGATAGAGCGGACCCTTGTTCAGTTTCGCCGTTGTATTGCCGTAAAGGTCTTCTACCCGCACCGAAACTTCCAACTTGTCGGTGGGCGAAAGAGTCAGATTTTTAATAAAATGACGGTTGACGGTGTCGAGCGAAGAGTAGATTATCTGATGCGATTTGGCTTCGCCGTTTTGGGTGAAACTGAAATCGACATAGATATTTACCGAATGCATCAACTCGTTGTACCAGTCCACATAAAACGAGCCGAATCCGGGGACTACTTTCAGCGATTTTTCGACCCTTGTAACCACCGGTTCAAGCGGGTAAACGTCGTAAGGCAAATACTCCGATTTGTTGCCGCCGCGGTCGAGGGCATACAGATTGATGGTGTGCTTCAGCGTGTCGCCTATTCCGTAAACGTCGAGCGAATCGTTGAAATACGATGCCGAAAAGGTGTAGAGTTTGCCGTTGGCGGCAGTGTATTCGGCATTGACGCTCAGCACATCCTCGTCGGACGGGGGACGAAAATAGAGCCGTGCACCGCCATACAGTTGTTTTACCGAATCGACTGTTGGCTTGCCCGGAGGAGTTTTATCGTTCGAGTATATCTCAAATCTTTTGTCCTCTTTGCAGGCGGAAATCATGACTGCTATCACGCCTGTCAGTAATAAATAAAATAATTTTTTTGTTTTCATTCTGTAACTGTTTATCATTATTAATTTTGATTACCATCCCGGATTTTGTTTCAGATTGGAGTTTCTGTTCAGTTCATCGACATGAATTGGAGTCAGGCAATCGCGGAACGAAAATCTTCTGGTCTGTTTGACTTCCTGAACAAAGAATGTTTCGACCGTTGTTTTCTTAGCCATCCAGCCGATTACGGGTTTCGACAGTTCGGCAACGGCGTCCTTCCAGCGGAGCAGGTCCCAGAAACGCAATCCTTCAAAGGCGAGTTCCACCGCCCGTTCCTGCTTGATTATTTGCCTCATCCCTTCTTTGTTGATGTGCTTGTTAAAGGCTTCGGCTTTGGCATTCTGTCCACCCCAGGCTGCTTCCACTGTCGGAATACCTGCACGGGTGCGAATAATATTGACGGCGTCCCAGACTTCCTGATTTGGAGCGTCGAGATATTCGTTCATTGCTTCGGCTTTCATCAGATAGAGGTCGGCAAGTCGGATGAGCGGATAGGGAAACATAACAACGCGCATCCAGTGTCCTTCTTTTGTCTGAGGATGTGTAAATTTTTGCACGCCTATTCCGGTATAAAGATAGTTGTTAGTTCTGTCGTGATATCGTCCGCCGGCTACTCCGTCGGCAAGGAAATCGGTTGGATACCTCACTTCGTGCGTTCGCCAATAGCCTCCGGTGATGCCCAGATTGGCATAAAAACGCGGCTCGCGATTGAGATAGTAATAAATTGTCTGCGCTCCGGGCTGCAAATATCCCCGATATTCGGCGTCGTATTCGGGAAATTCTTTTGCGGGAATTTCGACAATATTGTGTCGCGAAGCCCAGCGGAAAGTTTTGTCTTCCGAAGGTAGCAGTCCGTTTTTGGTATAGTAGGTTTCAATCATGTGATAACTTACACTCAATTCACAGTCGCTGTATCCATAGTGAGGGCTAAGGTCTTCGGCAAATCGTGGCGGGATAGCAATATTGGTATAATTGCTAAAAATCCGACTGTCTGCCGTAACATTCGACAGCCCCCAGATAAGTTCCTTATTCCACGGGTCGCAAAGTATCATGCGCAAATCGTAGAGAGTTTTCATTCTGTTGGGAACGGTATCGACGTCGCCGCGGTCGTAAACGAACACCGGTTTTTCGTATTCATACATCGCGACGCCAACCTTCCGGCAGGCAACAATGGCAGTGTCAATTGCATCGAGCGCATCCTTCCATTTGCGTCTGGTATCTTCGGGCTGGTCGTACACGGCAAAGTAGGGTTTTCCGTCGAAATCGAGAAAATCCTCGTAATAGTCGCGGTTGCCGCTGTAGAACGGGGAGGCTCGATAGAGCAAAATTCTTGCTTTTATCGATTTGGCTACAACCTGATTGACCTGTCCGACTTCTGTTGCCGAACTGACCGGTTTGAGGTCGGGAATAGCCTCGTTGATAGTGCGGACAATATAGTCGAAACAGTCGTCCACTTTCGAGCGTTTCTGATACATGTCGTCGCCAACAGCATCGGCAGATACCGCCTTGTCGGAGATAATAATCGGACCGTAGGAACGCAGCAGGAGGAAATGATAGTATGCCTTGAGAAATTTAGCCTGTGCTTTCCATTCGGCAATTTCCTTTTGGCTCATATCCGTAACTTCGTTGATTTTCTCTATAAAAATATTGGCAGTCCTTATTGCAGAGTACAAATGGGGAGCGCCGCCCGATCCTTGCCAGTAACCTAACTGCGGGTCGGAGGCATTTTGGTCGCCACGCATAATTTTCATCGGAGGAAATCGTTTTTCCAACTGTTCGTATTCGGGCGACATAAATTCGTCGCCAAGCAACCACGAGGAGTCGTCCATGATTTCATCGTGAGGCATATAGGAATATACTTTGGCAAGAGCATTCCATGCGTCTTCCTTCATGGTGAAAATCATTTCGAGCGTAAGTTGCGAGTCGGGCACCAAATCCAGAAACCGGGTACATCCTAACGACATAATCGCAACAAATGTCAATAAAACTGTTCTTTTTAATTTTGATAACATAATATTAATCATATTTAAATTTAATAAACTGTTAAAAATTCAACTGTAAACCCACGTTAAACCGTCGATTTAGCGGATAAGCCATTCCTTCGCCGCCCATTTCGGGGTCCCAAAGTTTGAATGAGCTGAAACGCAGTAAATTTTCGGTACTGAAATAAACGCGGGCGGTTTCTATTTTCAGCCGTTTGCTGAACGGCAGGCTGTAGCCCACTTCCACCGATTTGAGCCTGAGCAGCGACCCGTTGCGCATCCACCACGACGACCATTGAGTATTGTTGTTGATATGGTAGGTCGAAAGGCGGGGCCAGAAGGCGTGAACGTCGGGATTGGTCTCTGTCCATGCTCCGTTGGCAACAATGGCAAGCGCATTGCGCTGGTCGATAAAGGGAGCAATGCCTTCGCCTCCGCCCGGATTAATAAAAAACGAGACATGAGCGTTCCCCTGAAAAAAGAACGAGAAGTCGAAATTTTTGTATCCCGTCGAAAGTCCGAAACCGTATTGCATTTCCGGCACGTTGGGGTATCCCATCCAGACGCGGTCGTTGTTGTTAATTTTTCCGTCACCATTGATATCGGTATATTTAATATCGCCGGCTTCGTAATCGCCGAAAGTCTGTTCCGGCGAGTTTTCGATTTCGGCTTTATCAACAAAAAGACGCTCGGCAACAAGTCCCTGCATCTGATTATACGACTGTCCGATTTGCGACAGATATTTGTCGGTAAAATCTTCTTCGTCTCTCACAATCAGTTTGTTTGTTGAATATGTAAAATTGGCGCGTCCTGTCATCCAGAAGTCTTTCGAGAAACTTCTCTTGTATTCTATCGAGCCGTCAACACCTTTGGAATTGATTTTTCCGGCATTGCCGCTAATTTTTACATTTGGTTCAAGACCTACGGATTGGGGAATGCTTTTCCTTTCCATATAAACCTGAGTGCGATGGTCGGCAAAGACGTCGAAAGTAATGTTCAAAGAGGCATCGCTGAAAAAGGAGATTTCGGTTCCGAAATTATACTTTTGCGATAGTTCCCATGTTATGTCCGGATTGGCATAACGCTTGATAGAATAACCGCCATACTGAGTCGAAAAGGTTTCGCCCCATTTGTATCCGCCTCCGCCCATGTCGATCCACGAAAGAAACCAGAAACGATTATGTCGCTCGGAAATAGCGTCATTACCAACAAGTCCGTAGGTTGCTTTGAGTTTGAAATTGCTCACGGCATTTTTCAGCGGCTCCCAGAACGATTCGTTGGAGACCATCCAGCCCACGCCAAATGCGGGGAAAAATCCGTAGCGATTTTTGCCGGTAAATTTTTCCGACCCGTTGAGACCATAGGAAAATTCGGCAAAATAGCGGTTGTCGTAATCGTACGACAGGCGCCCCGAATTGCCGGCATTGCGCTGAGGCAGCGACTCAAAGATATTGTCGGCTCCGTTGTTGTCGGTATTTTCTTCGACCATTCCCACAGCCATTGCGCCAACAGTGTGCAGTCCAAAAGTTCGCGCCCAGTTGAAGCGGGCTTCCATATAGAAACGTCCGGTTGTATTGCGGTTAGTACCAATAGCGCCAAGTCGGGGATACGGAGCCGTCGGGTTCAAGCGCATCAGTTTGTAGATTCCCGCAACGGGGTCGTACTCTTCGACGCCGAAATAGAGAGGGTTGTATGTACGCCAACTTTGGTTGCTACTGTAGTTATTGTACGACACACGCCCCTGAAATTTCAGGTTTCGGGTGATAAAATCCAAGTCCTGCGAAAGCGTGAGCTGAGCGGTAATATCTGTCTGATCTCTACCCTTGTAGCCACGTACCATTTCGGCGTAGGGATTGGTTTTCGGAGTGTTGGAGCCCGGAGGGATAACACTGCCAAACAGAATATAGTCGCTGAATTTGCGCGCTTCGTCGGGCTCATAAACGGGAGGAAAATCCACCGGATTGGAATTGAGTATGCCTTTGTAAATGGTGCCCGCGTCGGTGTGCGGACCGGTATAGCGCTCAAAACGACCCTGAATGCGGGTATCGAGCATGGTTGTTTTGCCAAACTTGAACACCACATTGCTGCGCAAATGAAAGCGATTGATGCTGATGTTGGAATTGAAATCGTTTTTCCTGTCCACTTTCAGCAGACCGTTTTCGTTTTCGTATCCGCCGGCAACATAATAGGTAGCAACCTGACCGCCGCCCGAAAGGTTGATATTTGCCTTGGTATTGACTGTCTGTTTATTAAACAGAATATCGTACCAGTCGATATTCGGATAAATCAGCGGGTCGTCGCCTCGGGCAGTCGCCTGAATTTTCTGCTCGCTATAGTACGGACCTCGGTCGGGATTACGCGAAATCTGCGCCTGATTGTAGAGCCGCATATACTCTTCGGCTCCAATCAGTTCAAGCATTCTCGTCGGGCTTGCAATATGAGTATCGATGCGGGCGCTGACGCGCACCGGACCTTCTACTCCCGCCTTGGTATTGACCAGAATAATTCCATTTGCGCCTCTGGCTCCGTAGAGCGAAGTTGCCGATGCATCCTTCAAAACCGAAAAACTTTCGATATCATCAGGTTGCAGACGGGCAAGTTCGTCGGTGGTCGATTCAAAACCGTCAATCAAAATCAGCGGGTCTTTTTTCTCGCCGAAAGTTGCAATACCACGCACAAAAAACTTTGCATTGTCGGCTCCCGGCTCGCCAGTATCCTGATAAGAAATGATGCCCGGAATACGTCCTGCAAATGAATTAGTAAGGTTCGAGGACGGAATCCTCAAATCCTTAGCATTGACTGTTGTGATGGAAGATACGACGCTGGTTTTCTTCTGCGTTCCAAAAGCAACAACGGTAACCTCTTCGAGTTGAGTTTCATCGTCGTACATAATAATGGAATACACATTTTTCTTTTCTGCGACAATTTCCAGAACATCTTTTTTGCCAATCATGGCAAAAACAACAGTATCGCCAACCGAAACGTTCAGCACGAACTCACCATTTTCGTCCGTTGCTGTTCCGTTGGTTGAATTTTTCACCATCGCTGTGGCTCCCACAATTGAAGAACCATCGACGGCGTCTCCGACATGTCCTGTAATCCGTTTCTGCTGAGCAAAAAGCGTAGAACTCAGAGACATGCTTACAATAAATAGAATAATTTTAATTCGCATATAAAAATTCGTTAATTTTAATCAATAAAAATTTTGTTACATTTTGTTTATAAAACTTTAAAAAATATTGGTTTCGAGAATAATAATGCGTTTCCACATCTCATTTTCCCAAAACATAACCGCCATTTTTCACAATAGTGATTGGGCGTATCAATTAACCGCCGGTTTCCCCCGACAGTTAATTTCATCATTTTGATTTTCAGGCAGAACTCTTCCGCCTCAAATCCGTTCCGTTTTTGTTATTTTCTGATTTTCATGTTCATAGGCATTCCTGTTTAAATTGTTTGTAATTTATATTTATTAAGTCTTGACTTTGCTTCAGGACAGCGTTTTCCCTCTGTTGAGAAAACCGGTCGAAAATACGATTTTGCAAATTCTTGATATTCGCACAGATAAACCGATTTTTCAGTTCAAGGCGGCAAATATTTTTACCGAGATGCAAAATATTGCGCCACGCACCAACAATATGATTATAAGGAATTTTGCCGCCAACCAGCGATGACGGCTTATATATAAAGGTATATCCGCCGCGAAACCTGTTCCGGCGAACTTTATGAATATTATATGTACAGAAGTTGTTACGGCAGAACGTAACTACTTGATCATCTCTCTCTCTCTCTCTCTCTCTCTCTCTCTCTCTCTCTCTCTGTGTGGTGAGATGCAAACATAAGACCAGTATTTGTAAACCAATCAGTTACAAATACCGAAAAATGCTCAAAATATCTATATAAACAGTTCATTATCATACTATTTTAATTCGTTTCACATATTTTGACAAAAATCTGTCAAAATATGTAATTTTTTTCTACAATTTATTATACTTTTTCATCTATACTTTATATCAATTTTTCATCATCAATTCCGGGTGCAAAAGTAGAAACGATTTTTTGAATCGCAAAATCATTTTTGCCAAAATTTTCAAAAACTGCTCAAAAAAATATTCAACAGCCTGAAAATATGAGAAATAAAAAATGAAATTTTTTTTGTTAAAATGATGATTTTTTTTGCAGAAAGGCTTTCCGTGATGCTGCCACGGAAGAGAAAAGAGGGTTTTGGCTATACTTTTTTGTGTGTTTCGTGGGATATTTTTGCTCCCGCAAAGCCCACGTTTTTCTTTTTTGTGGGCTAAATCTTTTTGACAGTCGTCGGGAAAAAATTTTTTTACCGTCAAAAGAAAAATGAATACTGTGTAAATTTTAATTCATTCAAAAGATTTAACCAATCTGAAAGGCAATTTTTGGCAAACATTTGTTGATGATATCAAACATCTTGACTGTTTTTTTTTGTCAATTAAAAAAAAATAATTACTTTTGCCGATAATTTTTTATACAATAGCGCTGATTTTTTGTTTGTTTATAATATAAAATAATTTTATTAATTAAAAATATATAAAAAAAAGATTATGAATGAGATTTTAATAGTTCCGGATGTACACGGACGAGAATTTTGGTATCCCGCGCTCGATTTTTCCGGCGACGTGATATTCTTGGGCGACTATGTTGACCCTTATCCTGCCGACAGGATTTCGCCGGAACAGGCGGTGGAAAGATTTTTGAAAATTGTCGAATTTAAAAAGCAAAATCCCGACAGGGTAACGCTTTTAGTTGGCAATCATGAACATCATTACTTGAAGCGGGATTTTTCCGCCGGAAGAAAAATGCATGGCGACGAAGGCGATCTGATGAGGTCGATTATGACGACCCCTGAAACTCAAAGCCTGTTTCAACTTTGCAAACAAGTTGGTAAATACCTGTTTATACATGCAGGCATCACAAAAGACTGGTACGACCGCCGGCTCAGGTATTTCGACGATTTGGGCAATACGCTCGAAGAAAAACTGAACGCCCTGATTTTTTCCGACCAAACCTACGTTTTCTACGAAGCCAGCCTTGCGCGTGGAGGTTTGGACGATACGGGCAGTCCTCTTTGGGCGGATGTTTCCGAATATGAAACGGAAGAAGAACCTTTTGACCCCGATATCATTCAAATTATCGGGCATAGCCAGAGACCTGACCCTGTGTTTGTAAAAAACGTGAGGATGCTGGATAACAAACAGTTGTATCTTTTAAAAGATGATAAAATTGAAACATTTGTATAATTGTGCCGTTCAGCGCAGTTCGACAGGGAAAAAATATTCACATTGAGGCTATTACTGTTCAATTTGCATATTTCTGCTCACAAACTGTTTCGATGCAGAGCCGAATTATTGATTTATGTAATGACGGCATTTGTAATTTGCTGCAATCGAGGCAAATGTGATTTTTGACAGAACTTTTTGTCATAAAATTTGTTCATCGCATTGATTTTACATATATTTGGCAATTATTAATAACTGGGAAAATGGCTATGATTCAGGTGATAAAATGTAACTACAAGATGCCGGAACACGTTGATGCTCTGGTAACACTGGTTAATTCTTACATCGACGACAAAATGGGTGGAGGTAAACCCCTGTCGGGCAGGGAACAGGCAAATATGGTTAGAGGTTTGAAAAATCATCCCAAATCAATCGTTTTGCTTGCCTTGTATAAATCGACGTATGCCGGTTTGCTGGTTGCCTTTGAAGATTTTTCGACATTTACAGCGCATCCGATGTTATACATTCACGATGTGTTTGTTATGAAAGATTTTCGCGGCAAAGGCATTGGCAAACGTCTGATGAACGTGATTATTGCCGAAGCCGAAATCCGAAATTGCAGCAGAGTTACTCTCGAAGTGCGAAAAGACAACTTTGTTGCTCAAAATCTGTACATTGATTTGGGTTTTGACGAAGCTATGCCCGAAATGTTTTACTGGCGCAAAATACTCTACTGTCCACCAATAAAATGAAAATATTGTTTATTGTACCCGGATCGGGTGATGCGTTTTACTGCGGAAACTGTTTTCGCGACACCCTCCATGCCGGCGCTTTGCGCAAAACAGGGCACGAGGTGATTGTTATGCCTCTCTATCTGCCCTTTACCGACGAGGCTTTTAAGGCAGATACACAATTGTTTTTTCCGGCAATTTCGTTCTATGTTGCCCGTAAATTCTTCAAACGCCAACAAATGCCCAAATGGCTCAAACGGATTTTAAACTCAAAATATCTGCTCAAACTTGCCTCTTCAATGTCCGGCTCAACCACGGCGAAAGGCATGGAAGATATGACACTGTCAATGATTTACGGTAACGACGCCGTTTTCGACAGCGAAGCAAACCGCATAATTGAATGGATTGCAACATGCGAAAGACCCGATATCGTTCACCTTTCCAGCGCTTTATTGACCGGCATTGCCCGAAAAATAAAGCAACACATTGACATTCCGGTGGTTTGCACCTTGCAGGACGAAGAGGTCTGGATTGATTCGCTGAAAAAAAACTGCGTGAGGAAAGCATGGGAAGGAATTGCCGAAAACCTCTGTTATATAGACAGATTTGTTACGTCAAGCAATTTTTACAAAGCCTTTGCTCTCGAAAAATTTCCACAAATCAAAAATATTGAAGTCATTTATCCGGGCATTGACCTCGAAAAATATGCGTCCGACTCTTTTCCCGCCTCACCCACAATAGGTTTCTTTTACCGGATGAACAAACTCAACGGACTGGATATTCTTGCCAAAGCCTTTGTTGAACTGAAAAAACGCGGTACGGTTAAAGACCTGAAACTCAAAGTCGGAGGCGGATATACCGGTAATGACAAAAAATTTCTGAAACAGGTGAAAAAAATTCTCTCCCCGTATATGTCCGACGTCGAAATATCTGATTCATATAATCTTGGCTCTCATGCAAAATTCTACAGCGAAATAACGCTTCTTGCTGTACCGCTGACATTTGACGAAGGCGCTGGGCTCTATCTTTGCGAAGCCTTTGCCTCCGGCAGACCGGCAGTAGAACCGGTAACTGGCTCATTTCCAGAGATACTCGAATATGCCGGTCTCTTGTATCTCAACAATAACAGCCACGAACTTGCCGACGTTATCGAAGAAACCCTCACCGACAATGATTTATTTCAGCAACTATGCCAAAACGCCACAATGCTTGCTCAGAGACGCTACAACGCCTCAGTCTCGGCACAAAAACTTGTAAATTTATACAAATCAATGATATGAGAAAATCATGCAAAATTCGGAATTAAATTATGTTTAATGATTATAAATTATTTACGATGAAAAAAAATACATTTTTATTGATTTTGGTTTTTCTGCTGCCGGTTTGTGCCTGCGAACAGAAAAAAACAGGCAGAGCGGTAAATCATCAAATTGATTTCGATTACAACGTTTGCATTAACAAACTGGATATGGGAGAATTTGATCTTGGGGATTATACCGATTCCGTTATGCAAATCATCCCCTTAGAAACAACCAACGAGGCGCTGATTGCCAAAATCGACCACATTGAAATACGAAATGACCGGATTTATATTATGGACAGACTTGCCAAATCGGTGTATGTCTATGATATGACCGGAAAATATTTGAACAGAATTAATAAAGTTGGGCAGGTCCGGGCGAATACGGATTTTTGTCGTATATGACTGTTACCGATTCGATATTAATTTTAATTGACCACCTCATGGACAAACAGATAGAATATCAGATTCCCTCCCTTCGGTTCTTGCGGGAAAAACGAATTTTTGAAAAATTTTGGGCTACCGACGTTTTTTACCTGCCCGCCGCCGGACTGATTTGTTATATGAACGACTATAGTAACTCTCCTGCAGGTAAATATCTGTTGTTTACCAAAAAAGAAGATTCTGAAGAAATTGAGAAACAGTTGCCATTTGAAGAAGAACCTTTCTGCCTTGGTATGAGCGGATACCACTATGCCGTCGCCAGTAATCATGCCTCCATTGTATATGATGGCAACGATACCATCTATTGTGTTGATAAACAGGGAAAAATCAGTCCCGAATATTTTGTAAACATCAAAAACGACAGAATAGTTTACGGTTCCCGTGTAGAGACTGTTTTCCGCGACAATCCTCCCGGTCGTGTTTTTGGTATCGAATCTATTAACGAGTCCGACAAATATCTGTTTTTGAAGATAAAAGTTAACACAAAAAATGACAAACCGCTGCAAAAAGGACATTATGGCGCCTATATATGTATGTATGACAAACAAAGTCGAGAAACGATAATATATCCTCATTATGCCTGCAATAGCAAGTTCGACAATCAGGCAGTGTTTGTTCACCGAATTATCGACAACAAAATTATCGACTGGAGGGATGCCGATATCGTATTGGCAGATAAAAACTATGTGTTTACAAAACGGGAATTCAAAAACAAAACGTTTGAAAAACAGATGAAACAGCTTATGTCGAATTTGAAAGAGGACGATAATCCGGTACTGTTTATCTATAATTTGAAATAAGTAATGATAGATGCGATAATGTTTTCCGGCTCGTTTAACCCCATTCACATGGGGCATCTGGCAATTGCCCGATATATTGTAGATTGCACGCCTGTCGACGAACTTTGGCTGGTTGTCAGTCCTCAAAATCCCTTTAAATCAAGCAACGAACTTGCCGATTTTCACCACCGTTTTACAATGGTCGAACTTGCGCTTGCCGATTTGAATTTGCCCGTAAAGGTCAGCAATATTGAAACTCTGCTTCCGCAACCATCTTATACACTGAACACTCTGGACGCCTTGTCGGAAAAATATCCCGACAGGCGATGGTCGCTGCTGATTGGTTCCGACAATCTTGTGAATTTCGACAAGTGGAAGAAATATGATGAAATCATTGAAAAATATCCACTAATGGTTTATCCGCGTGCAGGTTTCGGTAGCGAAAAACTGTATGAAAAATACGGGGCAACAAAAATCGACGCCCCCCTTCTGAATATTTCTTCAACTTTTATCCGAAATAACATCAACAATATCAACAATATGCGGGAGTTTTTGCCCAATAGCGTTATTGAATATATTCGCAAATGGAAGGTTTTTGGATAGGGAGGACTAATGCTGTGTTTCATCTGTCCATAAAATCGGTTTTTTTTGAAAAAATAATTTTGTAGATAGAAAAAAATACAGTAATTTTGCGCCCATAAATTTATTTTAAAAATACAGTAAAATGAAAATAAAAGTATTGATTTACATCTTATTAAGCATATTTGTTGCTTGTGGCGCTCCTGTTTCAAAAGAAAAGGTTGCCGTAATAACCGAGTTTCCCGTAACAAAGGAACTCAAAGCCGACACAGTTCGTACTGCGCCGGTAATACTCGATACGGAAGCAATGTTTATCATGGATGATCGGATATATATCATTCAAACCAAGAAAGATACCCTGTTTGACGTCTTTGATTTGAACGACTGTCGCTATCTTCGCAGCGTTGGAACAAGAGGCGGTGGTCCCAACGAATTTCTTTTCCCCAATCCTTATTCGGTTCAGGTGCATGGCAGTCAATTTACCTTATACGATCGCGCTTTTATGAGAACGGTTGAGATACCTCCCAACGGCTCGTTGCAAATTGTGAAAAGCGAAAAAATATTCGATGTACTCCCTGTAAACGATTTTGTTTGTCTAAACGACAGTCTGTATTGTGCTGTTGCCGACTGTGCTACAGGTACAACGGGCGATTTGGAATATCGCATGAAAAATATGAAGAACGGAAAAGAAATCAAATTCAGTGAATATCCCGACCTGTTAGAACAGGAATATACAGGCGAGCTGAGATGTAAACTGTATCAAAAATGTTCAACTGCAAATGCAGAACATGGAAAATTTGCCGCGTTTTATTGCTATTGTAAGTATATTCGTATCTATAATATTTCTTCGGAAATGGAGATAGAAAAAGAAGTTCATGTAAATATTCCTCCTTTCAAGCAGACCGGCAATATGAAAAATTACAAGGAGCGTAAACTGTTTTATACCCAGGTATTTTCCACCGACAAATATATTTACGCCCGCTGTGCACCAAATGAAATACAGGTGTGGGATTGGGACGGAAATCCGGTGATTTCATATTTGCTCGACCAGACCAGTTTCTGGTTTGCCATATCCGAAAAAACAAAGAAAATATATACCGTTAACTTCGATGAAGAAAATTGGGATAAATTTTTTGTTTATGATTTATCGCACTTATAAATTTTTATCGCACCTCAATCTTTTTTGACTTTAATTTCCAGCAATTTGCAAACGTTCAAGCTCCGCAAACGAAAAAAACTCTGTGTAATTTTATAATAAAAAAACACAGAGTTTTTTAGATCTTGATTTTTGGTAAATCAATCGTCTTTTTCTTCTGCTTCGTATGCTTTCAGGAGTTTTTCCTGAACATCTGCCGGTACTTGCTGATAATCGGCAAATTGCATTGTAAAGGTGGCGCTTCCTGAGGTCAGCGAACTGAGCGTTGTCGAATATTTATACATTTCGGCGAGCGGCACTCTGGCTTTGATTACTTCAAAGCCGTTGTCGCTTTCCATGCCTTCGATAATTGCCCGTCGATTTTGCAAATCGCTCATAATGTCGCCCATATATTCGGAAAGGACAAAAATCCGCACATTGTAAATGGGCTCCATGATTTTCGGTCCTGCTTTTTTGAAGGCGTCCTTAAAGGCGTTTCGTCCGGCGAGCCTGAACGACAGTTCGTTGGAATCGACGGGGTGCATTTTGCCGTCGTAAACCGTTACGCGAATATCCCGCGCATACGAGCCGGTCAGAGGTCCTTCTTCCATCTTGTCCATCACACCTTTAAGTATTGCGGGCATGAAACGCGCGTCGATTGCGCCGCCAACGATACTGTTGTAATAGATGAGTTTACCGCCCCAGTCGAGTTTGATTTCCTCTTTGCCTTTGAGGTTGATTTTGATTTCTTTGTTATCGACCTTGTACATTGTTTTATCGGGTACGTCTTCGATATGAGGTTCGATAACAATGTGGACTTCACCAAATTGACCTGCTCCGCCCGACTGTTTTTTGTGGCGATAATCGGCGGTGGCAATTTTGGTAATTGTTTCTCGGTAAGGGATTTTCGGGGGGAACAACTCGATTTCCATTTTGTTGTTATTCAAAAGTCCCCATTTGAGAATATTGATATGATGTTCGCCCTGCCCGCTGAGTATGGTCTGTTTCAGCTCTTTGGAATATTCGACAATCAGTGTCGGGTCTTCCTGATGCGCCTTGTGCAGCAGTTCGCTCAATTTTTCGTCTTCGGCTTCGTTTTTCGCTTTCACCGCAGTACGGAATTTGGGGTCGGGGAAAACTATTGGCTCACATTTCCAGTCTGTTCCGGCATTCAGAGTGTGATTGGTTTTCGAGTTTTTGAGTTTTACCGTGCAACCCAAATCGCCGGCAACGAGTTCCACAACTTTTTCGCGTTTTTTTCCGGCGCTGGCAAACAGGTTCGAGATGCGTTCCTTTGTGTCGTTGTTGGCATTGACCATGTCCAGTCCTTCTTTGACTGTTCCCGAAATCACACGGAAATAATTTACTTCGCCAATATGCTGTTCGACAGCCGTTTTATAGATAAACAGCGAAGCTTGCCCCGCAGCGTCGCAAATGATATTTGTCCCGTTGTCGGTTGTAAAGATATTTCCCTGATCGGGATACGGCGCAACGTTGATAATAAAGTCCATCAGGCGTTTAGTGCCAATGTCCTTTCGTGCCGAGGCGCAGAACAGCGGAAAAGCGCTGCGGTTTTTTATTCCCAGCGACAGTCCTTTACGGATTTCATCTTCCGACAGTTCGCCTTTGTCGAAGAATATTTCCATCAGCGATTCGTCGTGTTCGGCGGCGGCTTCAACCAGAATGTTGTGATATTCAGCGGCTCTGTCGGCTTCGGCGGCGGGAATTTCGTTTTCCACTCTTGTGCCGTTGTCGTCGGTAAACGTGTAGTATTTCATTTTCAGCACGTCGATAAAACCGTTAAATTCGTCGCCGGTTGCTAACGGATACTGAATGATTACAATACGTTTGCCGTAGAGATTTTTCAGCGATTCGACAGAGTTATCCCAGTTTGCCTTTTCGTTATCCAACTGATTGATTACAATCACTGTTGGTTTTTTGTTTTTTTCGGCAACGCGGCTGAGTGTTCGCGTGCCGATTTCAACGCCCGACAGGGCATTGATTACGAGTACACAAGTGTCGGCAACTTTCATTGCCGATACAACTCCGCCAACGAAATCGTCGGCGCCCGGAGTGTCGATAATGTTGAGTTTGTGGGCGTTGTACTCTGTGTACAAAGGCGTGGAATAAATCGATCGTTTATAGATCTGTTCCACCTCGCTGTAGTCCGAAACCGTGTTCTTTGCGTCCACAGTTCCGCGTCGGTCAATTACTTTACCTTCAAACATCATGGCTTCTGCCAGAGTTGTTTTGCCCGAGCCGGCGCTGCCAAGCAGGACAATGTTTTTAATTTGATTCGTCGAATATATTTTCATATTCCTTTTTTAAAGTTTACATTTAAGATAATCAATGCTATATAAAAGCGTCCCAAAATTAGATATTTATTTTGAATAATGAGCAACTTTAAACGAAAATATTTTTTATGATACTGATTATCAAGCCATACAAAATGAAAATATTTTTTTATTTTCCCCTGTTTTTACCCTTCAAAGAGGGCAATTTTTTCGTTTTTTTCGTTTTTTTGCCACTTTTTTTACGGGTTTTTTCAACCGTTTTTTTAGAAATATCCAAATATCACAGGCGGTGAAACTCCGTCCGGAGTTACATATTGCTGGGATATATTAATATTCCATTGATGCAACTCCTGACGGAGTATTTGTTTAAACAGCGTTATTTTAAACTACACAACCGGTTTATTGTATCTCGTCCAGAATCTGTTGGATATCATCGATACAGCCGCCGCAGCCTGTGCCGGCGCCGGTGGCTTCGCCCACTTCTTCAACGGTTTTTAAATTGCCCGCTTTGCAGGCGTTGATAATTTCTTCACGGGTTATTCCCATGCAATTGCAAATTTCGTTGCTCATGATTTACTTATTTTTATTTATTTAATTTACATTCAAAAATTGTTTTCATTGCTGTATTTCAAAGCGATGTTTGCCTGAGCCAACTGTCGTTTTTATGAATTTGCCGTCGGCGTCGCCTTTTTGCGCCAGTCCATCGACGGTGAGGCGGGGCTGTGCCGACAGTTGCGGCAACCAGACTTCTGCTGTGGTGTTTGCCGGAATTTCAATATCCAATTCAAACTTCTTGTCGGGCTGATTGTTGAACCGTATGCTCACGTCGCCACGAATGGTTGGTATCCGTATTTCGGCATGGCTAAGCGTTGAGGGCTGCGGTTTGATGCGTATCCGGCGAAAACCCGGCTCAACAGGCTCGACGCCCATCAATTTGCGGGCAATAATGTTTCCGGCTGCCGCGCCCCAGATATGATTCCAATCCTGATTGGGCTTGTATTTTTGGTCCCATGCTTCCATCGTAATGGTTGCACCCTCGCGTATCATGTTGAACCAGCTGCGGTCGGCGGTTGAGGCGAGCAGTTGCAGCGCATAGTCGGCGTCGTGGTTATTGTAGAGTGCGTCGAGCAGAAACTGCGCTCCATAAACGCTGCAAGCCATTCCGCGCGAATGGATAAAGTCGAGCGTTTTTTGCCGGTATTTTGGCGGAACAATTCCAAAAGCCAGCGGAAACATGCTGGCGTGGAGCGACGAATGGTCGGAGTCCACTCCATCAATATAATATCCCTTTTTGCTGTCGAGCAGCAGGCGGTTGATTTGCGTCTTTGTCTGCTGTGCATCGGCAGCATATTTCTGTGCATCAGCGGTTTTGCCAAGTGTTTCGGCAATGAGGCTCAGCAGTCTCAGCGTTTCGTAGTGATAGGCGTTCACCACAGTATTATATGTCGAGAACACAAATCCGTCAGCCTCGCCGCCCTCGTTTTTGCCCAGACCGAGAATGCCTTTTTGGGGCCAGTCCACAATGTCGCGAACAGTTTGTTTGTCTCGATGAATGGATTTCAGTACTTCTGGCGTAAGTTTCTCTGTTTGTGTACTTATCAGTCCGTTGCTTTCGCGCAGCGCCAACAGGGTTTTTGCCTGCAAATCATCGTAATAACGTTCTATTGAGGCAGGATTGCCGGTGTAGAGATAATCAGCCCAAGCCAGCAGTACCGATTGCAGTATCCATTCGGTAGGCCAGGTTGGGTGTGTGATAAGATATTCGTGGCTGTGGCGTACAAATGCGTATTCGCGATGTGCTGCATAATTACATAATTGACCCACAATTATATCTCCTTCGTAGGGGATGCGTTCGCGGTCGCCATCGACGCTGATGCCTGCAAAGGAGGTGGCTTTGACCGAGTATTTGCAAAGTTCCCAAACCTGATTCAGAATGGTATCGGAACTTTGGAACGAAGCGGCGACATTGTTGAACGGATAATGTACCGAACGGCGAACAACCTGTTCTGCTGCAAGTTCCGCATCGTAATTTTCTATTTCGCAATAGCGGAACGGAAACACTTCGCCAATATAATCGGGCATGAGTATTGCTCCGCTTTTGGCGTTGGTATTTCGTTTATCGGGACGAATTTTAACGAGATACGTGTGCGTGCCGGCGGTCAGCGGAAGTTTATAGGAGGCATAGCGCACCGAGCCGGCGGGTTTGCGGTGAATGCTTCCGTCTTTTTTGAGCGCCTCGCCAAGATGAATGACGAGCGTGTCGTCTGTGGCAGCCGTCAGCGTCAGTTTCAACTGTCCGAAGGCGGCTCGTCCGAAATCAATAAAATAACGTCCGTTGCTTGGAGTTTTAATCCGGGCGGGATGTTCGTCGCTTATTTGCAGGGGATAGCGTGCCGTTGCACCGTCCAGATTGTTGGCGGTAATAAAACTGCGTACTGTCGACCACGCTGTTTCGTTGCCGTAACTGTCCCAGATTTTCACTTTCCAGAAATATACTGTTGATGCTTGCAGTGGTTTGCCGGTATAGCGCACTGCCACAGACTCATCGCTTTCGATGCGTCCGCTGTTCCACATATCCGCCTCGTTGCGGTCGAGCAAATCGCGCGAGGAGGCGAGCATAATCTGGTAAGCCGTTTGCAAAGTATTTGGGCGGTTGCTGTTTACAAGCCAGCCAAGAAAAGGCGTTGCGCTGCGGATAGCCGCTGTTTGACAGCGCTCTACGGCTGTTCCCAGTTCCGACAGCGCAAGTGTCGAAGGGTAGCCGTCGATAAACACACGATCGGTATGCTCCAGCAAGTCGGTAGTAAGTTGCGTGGGCGGCTGTCCAAAGGTCAATAAACTCACCGACAGGCATAAAATACAGAATATTATTTTTTTTGTCATATTGTTTTGTTTTTCAGATATTTATGGCGGTTAAAATTTTAATTCTTTTAATATTTTTTTGTATTGATTGTTTCACTGTCAAATCGCTTTCGAGCATTCGCATTTCTCCTTCACGGTAACAGGACGGAATTCGCTTGATATATTGCTTTATATCAACGCTTTCTGTCAATATTTCCACTACATCCCGTATCGAAAAATACCATTCCTGCCTGTCTTCATCCCATACGGTACAAACTTTTTTGTTTTCAACTAACTGTATTTTTTCTTCCATTTTTCCTTTTTTTTGCCCTTGCGGGCGGTTAATAATTCGTTTAATCAAAATGCAAATTTAATACTTTTTTCAACAACTGCCAAATCCATTGCAATCCAACGGAAATAAAGGTTTGTAACACATCGGCTTATGCCGCTAAGGGCGCTTTGCAAAATAAGGGTTTTATTCTGGATGTGACGCTTATTTCTGTTCATATTTTTTTCTTTTTTTGCCCTTCGCGGGCGGTTGATGATTCGTTTAAAATCACAGTTCAAACAGTTTATTGCAAACTTTCGACAAATTCTACAAAGCGCAAAATTTTATCATTATTATTTTTGTTAAAAAGCAAATGTTCAAAATCCTGCGATTTGAGTTTTAAGTTTGTTTTG
>JAITIA010000094.1 GCA_031279695.1 Prevotellaceae bacterium
CAGCTTTCAAAATTGTTGCCGGAAAATTTCAAGTCGTCGCTGCCGTCTATCGAAGAAATCGAAAGAGAGCTGAATAAAAATAATCACGAATGGGAAAACGGAGAAGAAAAGAATTGAAAAAATAAACATATATGAAAGCAAACGAAACAAGAATGGAAGATTTTTTATCTTCAAACAGAACACAATTTGTAATACCTGTTTATCAAAGAAATTACGATTGGAACAATGCTCAGTGCAAACGCCTGCTGGAGGATATTCTCGAAGCGGGAAGCAATGAAAATCAGGTGTCCCACTTTATCGGGAGCATTGTTTTCGTTCACGACGATACATATACAACGGCAAGAGTCAGGGAATTAATCATTATCGACGGACAACAGCGCTTAACGAGCATTACTCTCATCTACATGGCTATTTACTGGCTGGCAAAGAAATCGAACAACGAGTCGCTTGCCAGCGAAATATTGGAAACGTATTTAATCAACAAATTCGCAGCCGAAGAAGAGAGACTTAAATTGCGTCCAACTGAAAACAACGACAAGGCGCTGAAATATCTTTTGAGGAACGATGCACATGAAGAGTTTCCCGATTATTCCAAACTGATTGTTAATTTCGACTATTTCGAGGGAAAAATACTGGAGGAAAACTATCGAACCGTTTTGCGCGGCTTGTCTAAATTGATGTTCGTTGAAATTTCGCTGGACAGGCAAAACGACAACCCGCAGCGAATTTTTGAAAGTCTCAATTCTACGGGACTGGATTTGTCGCAGGCCGATTTAATCCGAAACTATATTTTGATGGGATTGAATAGAACAGATCAAAATCGCGTTTATAAAGAATATTGGGAAATTATAGAGCAGCTTGCAAAAGACGAATCTTCAAACGAGAGCAAGGTTTCCGATTTCATCAGGGATTTCCTGACGTTCATAAACCGACGGATTCCCAACAAAGGGAATGTGTATGACGAATATAAGGAAAAGTATCCGATTACGACGGTCGAGGAACTTGAACGCAATTTATCATCCGTAAAAGGGCTTGCGAAATATTACCATAAACTGATTAATCCTCAAAATGAACGCGACGGTGAAATAAGGCTGCACTTGGAGTACATAACCCGGCTGGAAATAAACGTAGCCTACCCGTTTTTGATGAAAGTTTATGAAGATTATGACAATGGCGTGATTGACAAAATCACTTTCATTGACATTTTGAATTTAATTCAATCGTTCACTTGGAGAAGATTTATCGCTGGATTGCCGACAAGCGCTTTAAATAAAATCTTTATGACGCTTTACGATAAAATCGACAAGGCTGATTATTTATATTCCGTTCAAAAGGAATTAATCTTACGCACCGGTTCGGCAAGGTTTCCGAAAAACGGCGAAGTTACTGATGCGCTTAGAGTAAAAGACGTTTACAACATTAAATCTAAAAACCGCATATATTTACTCGAAAGACTGGAGAATTTTAAAAACACCGAACGGGTAATTGTTGAAGGGAATGAAGACATTACCATTGAGCATATTTTCCCGCAAAACCCCGATAACAAATGGAAAACGGAATTAAGCAATGAAGAATACACATTTATGCGCGACACTTATTTAAATTCCATAGGAAATCTTACCTTGTCGGGGAACAACGGCAAATTGGGAAATAAATCGTTTTCGGAAAAAAGAGATATGGAAAATGCCGGTTATAAGGATAGTCGTCTGTGGCTAAACAAATATCTCGCCTCGCTTGATTGCTGGAATAAAGCGGCGATAGAAAAACGCTTCGACTTGATTGCCGAACGCTTCCTGAAAATATGGGCATATCCGAACATTAACATTGAAACAAATTCCGACAATGAAGAAATAAATATTATAGAGGCTGGAAACCCGACCGGAAAACGAGTGGAATACATGGTGTTTTGCGGTGAAAAGATAGAAAAAATTTGGATGGTCGAGTATTACGTTGAAATATTCAAAAGGTTATTTGAGCTTCAGCCCAGAAAATTTTTCACCACCGATTTGGGAAATCGAATCGGGCTTTCAAAACTTGGCGAAGAATCTGCTTTGCGACGAGCCGTGCCGGTCAACGATACCTATTTTGTAGAAGCTCCTTATTTAACTAAAGATTTATTCAACAGAATAAAATACGCATTGACTATTTTTGAACTTGAAGACGAATTGATGGTAAAATACGCACAACAATCAGGTGAAGAATCTATGAATTAAAAAAATATCAGATAATAAAATTTTGCGCCAACTGTGCGTAATTACAAATTATCGAAAAAATTGAAAAAAGCTAAGATTGCACTCCCGATTTTCCCGTTCGGATTTTCTTTGCAAATAAAAAAGATGTGACAATAAGTTTATTGCGCCCCGTTCGGATTTTCTTTGCAAATAAAAGGCTATCCATAGAGCGGTATTGAAAAAAATCTCTGCCCTTGCGCCGACAGTTCCTCGCGCGCTTCCCGTTTAGAACAGCGCACCCGGCGAGGACTTCGAGTTTTATAAGGATTGGACTCTGAAATTGTATTTCCAAAACCGGGATTGCACGCCCGATTTTCCCGTTCGGATTTTCTTTGCAAATAAAAAAGATGTGACAATAAGTTTATTGCGCCCCGTTCGGATTTTCTTTGCAAATAAAAGGCTATCCATAGAGCGG
>JAITIA010000141.1 GCA_031279695.1 Prevotellaceae bacterium
CCACAGGGCGTTGCCCTGTGCTATTGATTCAAGGGCTTCGCCCTTGTAGAGACGACAAAAAATAATGTGGGATAGAAATACATGGAGATTAAATAGCACCTCAAACTTTTTTTGAACCGGACTTTTGGACTGTTGGACTTTTGGACTTTTGGACTTTTGGACTTTTGGACTGTTAGACTTTCACCTGTCTAACAGTCCAAAAGTCTAACAGTCCAAAAGTCCAAAAAAAAGTCCAAAGAATCAAATTCCTGAGCCGTCGATAAAGGATGAAGCGAGGGCTTTGGTTTGCACGATGCGCGAAAAAGGAGGCACGCCGGAGGTTAGCCATACATTGCCGCCTATCACCGAATTGTGTCCTATAGTGATGCGTCCCAGAACAGTAGAGTTGGAATAAATCGTTACATTATCTTCGATAATCGGATGACGCGGGATGTTCATCGGCAGGCCGTTATCGTCGAACACAAAGCCTCGTGCGCCGAGAGTAACTCCCTGATAAAGACGGACATGTTTGCCGATGATGCAAGTTTCGCCAATCACTACTCCCGTACCGTGGTCGATACCAAAGAACTCGTCGATTCGCGCACCCGGATGTATGTCGATACCTGTGGCAGAATGAGCAAGTTCCGTTATCATTCGTGGAAGCATGGGGATTTTTAAGTTCAACAGTTCGTGCGCTGTACGGTAGTGCAGCATGGCTTCTACGGCAGGATAACAGAGAATTACCTCGTTTGCACTTTTGACCGAAGGGTCGAAATCACAGACAGCCATTACATCGGTATTTATCAGATGTTTAATCTCGGGAAGACGTCCAACGAAAGTTGTAGCCATAGCCGCAGCCGTTTGTTTTTGACAATCCTCAGCGCCTGAAAAACAAAGCGCTCTGAAAATCTGCTCGCTCATCAGCAGATACAATCGGGTCAGATTTATCGCACTGACCTCGTGAATATTTTCGTTATTACAAAAGAAATCAGGAAAAAACAGAGCTTTTATCAGCCTTATAGCCTCCTTTGCTTTTTCCACATTTGGCAGCGTGGTCTCCGCCTGCTGCACTGTCGAACAGTCAGTAAGCTTCTGCTTCGATATTCGATTGATTATTTCGTTTATATCCGGTTTGTCGTTCATTATCTTCAAAATATAATCGCGGACAAAGTTAAGGCAATTTTTTTGAACCAAGATTGCGGGATTTTCGGCGAAATATTAAATTGAGGTGCTAAGATGCTTGTTTAGTTCATGTCAATATTCTTCTGAAATAAAAGGCTGAGTAATTGCAAGCCCCGCAGGGACGGCACTTAATACTATTGATTTTCAAGTGTCGTCCCTGCGGGACTTTGGGAGAGTGTGTATATCTGCTCTCCGTAGGCTAAAGCCCAATGTCGTCAACTTAAGGCTGAAAGCCTTTCAATCAATAGCGTAGGGCAACGCCCTACGGAACGGAATACACCTCCGGACACAAGCCCTGAAAGGGCGTAATCAATGTAATATAAATGTCATTATAAATTGATTACGCCCTTTCAGGGCTTACCGAATATATTGGTCGAATCCGATTCGTAGGGCGTTGCCCTACGCTATTGATTACGCTCTTTCAGAGCTAATTTAACCTTAACTTGATGACATTGGGCTAAAGCCTACGGTTAATAAAGTGTTGTCCCTGCGGGACTTTCTTGCTTACACCCTCATTTGCCATTCATCTGTAATCGATCTTATGGTTTAGCACCTCAATTTAATATTTCGCCGTAAATGAGGTTTTTCTGCATTATGATATGCAAAAAAATTTTAGCTGCGTTTGCACTGGGTTGGACGGTTGGACTTTTGGACTCAGTGCCGACGCATTAAAATATCTTGTCCAAAAGTCCAAAAGTCTAATAGTCCAAAAGTCCAAAAGTCCAAAAGTCCAAAAGTCCAAAAGTCCAAAAGTCTAATAGTCCAAAAGTCCAAAATAACTACCTTTGTTCGCTATTTAAGTCGATTAATTATTCGTGTGATGATTGATTTCAAACGATTTCGTAAAGCGGCGGTATATTTTGCTATTGCTTCTTTCGCCATCTTGCTGCTGACGCCGCGCGGCGGCAAATTCAAATACGAGTTTAACGTCGGAAAGACCTGGACTGAAAACGATTTACTTGCTCCTTTCGACTTTCCGGTTTACAAAACCGAGGCAGAATTGCTCGAAGAACGCAAGCGAACAAGCGAACAAGCGCCCTCGTATTTCGTTATGGACACCTTACAGGGTGTAGAACAGGCATATAAGTTAAGAAGCGCGCTGGCTGGCAAGGCCTCCGGCGAGGCGCTGCTGAAACGAATCTCAAAACCGCTGGACGAAATCTATAAGCGAGGCCTCGCCCCTTCGGGAACGATTCCGAACGAACGAAATCGAACAATAATCATCCTGCGAGGCGGCTTGTCTCATGCGACGCTCGTAGCCGAATTGTTTACCGAAAAATCGGCTTACGACAGGCTTAAAGCAGCCATTCTCAACGATTCGCACTCGCAGGAGCTGATGGAATACGCCGACAGCGCCGAACTGAATACATACCTCGTCCCTAACCTTTCGTATGACGAAGATCTTACATCAACCATAAAGCGTAACAGCTTGGACGCCATATTGCCCACCGAAGGAATGATATCCGAAGGAAGTGTAATAATCACGAAAGGCGAAACCGTGTCGGGCGAAACTTTTAAGGCGCTCTCATCACTCAAACGCGAGTACGAAAAAAACACAGGACTGAGTGGCAATCAATTTCTTATGTTCGCAGGACGTTTCTTTTTTATACTCATCTGCATGGGAGGGATACTTGCTCTGCTGCTGATGTTTATGCGAAGCATGTTGCTCGACGGCAGATGCTTGGTTTTCACTCTCTCGCTGATAGCGATTTTCGCCGGTATCGCCCTCATAGTGTTGCGAGTATCGCCCTCGTGGGTATATGCCGTGCCTTTCACCATAGTGCCGATATACATTTCCTCGTTTTTTTATTCCCGCCCGGCCATCTTTATTCACTTCATACTGATACTGATGACCGGCTATTTCACCCCGTCGAGTTTCGAGTTTGTCTTTCTCAACTCCGTGGCGGGCATAACCGCAGTGATAGGATTCAAACACAGCTACGACCGTGGACAACTGTTCGTTACCGGACTTTTTATTTTTCTGACTTATCTGATTTCGTATTCAGCGCTAAAACTCTTGCAGGAAGGCAGTTTCCGCAGTTTCGACATGATGTACGCTCTGTATTTCGTGCTGAATACTTTTATGGTGATAGTGCTGTTTCAGTTTACTTTTCTGTTTGAACATGTTTTTGGATTCGTATCTCGCTCAAGATTAGTTGAATTGTCGGATACCAATCGACGGCTTCTACGCGAGTTGGCCGAAGTAGCTCCCGGCACCGCTCAGCACGTCATGCAGGTGGCCAATCTTTCGGAAGCCGTTATCCGCGAAATCGGCGGCGACCCTCTGCTCGTGCGCGCCGGAGCCTTGTATCACGACATCGGAAAAATGAAAAATCCCGAACTGTTCATCGAAAATCAAATGCACGGACATAATCCGCATAGCAACTTAGCGCCCGAAATAAGCGCGCAAATCATCATCGAACATGTTACTTACGGAGTGGAACTTGCTGCAAAACATAATCTTCCCGAAGCGATAATCGATTTCATCCGCACGCATCACGGACGGTCAAAGGTATTCTATTTCTATTCGCGATACCTCGACGAACATCCCGAAGCCAAAGACGATGAACGACTTGCACAGATGTTCACGTATCCCGGACCAAATCCCAGCACTAAGGAAATGGCTGTGGTGATGATGGCCGATTCCTGCGAAGCTGCCTCGCGAAGCCTGCGTAAACCCGACGAATTATCAATAAATACCCTGGTGGACAAAATCATAGATACGCAATTGAACGAAGGCTATCTGAAAGATTCCGACGTTACGCTGCGCGACATCGAACGAGCTAAAGAGGTCATAAAAGCCAAATTGCGAAATATTTATCACGTGCGAGTAGAATATCCTAACAGATAAGAATCAGGATTTCAGGAACCAAGAATCAGGACTTTTGGACGGTGTCTTGCCCTGGCGAAATATTAAATTGAGGTGCTAAGCAAAATATTTGCTGTGGAACCCCTGACGGGGTTCTGGGTGTATCTTGTGGCGTGATTTTCTATTGATATTGATGCCCTACGGGCATCAGGATTTGACAAGATTGATTGTCCGAATTGCCCGTAGGGCATTAATATCAATAGAAAACAATGTACCACACAAACCCCGAACCCCGTCAGGGTGGGGTGTCCAAAATATGAACAGGGGCAAAAATATCTTCTTCTCTTTTATCGATGACAAAACCCTTATTTTTGAAAGCTCCCTTAGTAGCCAAATTACACGCAACAAACAACCCTTATTCCCTTATTAAATCGATTATAATAAGGGAATAAGGGAGAAGAAATCCCTGTCCGATACTACTAAGTCTCCCAGCCTGGAAGAGGCATCACAGCCAAGAGTAACTGGTATTGCATTGATTTTTAGAACAATTGAATTTAGTTACATAAGAGGGAACCTTGGGAAATAAGGGTTTTTATCCCGATTAAAACCGGAAAGCAGCTTTTAAACCTCGACCCCATATTTTTGACACCCCACCCCGCAGGGACTTTTGATTGCTATGACATGCATTTCACAATAATATTCTAATAGATATTTTATCAATAGCACCTCAAAAAAATCATTGAAATCAAAAAAATCACAGTTCAGACAATTGGCGGGATTGGCGGCGACGGGTTGATTGCGGTAGGGTAGGGTAGGGGCGTTGCGCGCAACGCCCCTGCGGTGATTGACGGGCTTGGTTGTCTGAACTGTGATTTTAGAGTGATTTGATTGATTGTTTGCCGGTTGTGAGATTGCGCCAATGTAGGGGCGTTGTCGGAAAAATTCCGAGGCGCAGCGGAAAAAATTCCGAGGCGCAGCGGAAAAAATTCAGAGGCGCAGCGGAAAAAATTCAGAGGCGCAGCGGAAAAAATTCCGAGGCGCAGCGGAAAAAATTCCGAGGCGCAGCGGAAAAAATCCGACAGGCATCAACCTCTCTTTTTCTGGTTATACCGGGAATTGTGTGGAAAATCCATAGACCCCTTATTTCCAAAGGATCCCTTAGTAGAGACGCTCTTAATCGCGTACTTACACCCTTATTCCCTTATTATTTCCTCTGAAAAAATAAGGGCGATTTACGTTGGGTATCAGGGCGACTAAGGGATCTTTGGAAAATAAGGTTTTTTTTTCACACAATTCCCGGTATTACCTTTTTTCAAGCACAAAATCTCAAATTCGATTAAAAATTTCCTCCTGTTTTTGAGGCGATTAGAAAAGTTATGACAAACAAAACTCAAATTGTCGTATAAAAGTTGTAATTTTGCGCCGAAATATTTGTTATGAATGATAATGATTTGATATACAAAGTTGCATTGACAATGATTGACGGAGTGGGCGGTGTTACCGCACGCAAACTTGTGGCTCATTTCGGCTCGCCAAAGGCAATTTTCGATGCGTCGCCGCAAACACTCAGAGCAGTGTTGAACAATAGTACGTACAAAAATTTCCGTTCCGACACAATTCTTCATCAGGCAGAAAAAGAACTGAAATACATGCAGCACAATGATATAAATGTGCTTTTTTATACCGATGCAGATTTTCCCTACCGCCTCAACCGTTGCGAAGATGCGCCCGTTGCTCTCTTTGCAAAAGGCAATGCCAATCTGAACAATTCAAAAACAATCAGCATTGTAGGCACTCGCAAAGCCTCAAACTACGGAATTTCGCTGTGTCGGGAACTTGTGGCGCAACTTGCAAAAAAAGGACATAAACCGTTAATTATCAGTGGGCTGGCTTATGGAATTGATGTCTGCGCACATCTGGCGGCTCTGGAAGCCGGACTGGAAACGGTTGCCGTTATGGGTACCGGATTGAACAAAATCTATCCCGCCGCTCACGACAATATCGCCACGCAGATTGCCCGACAGGGTGCGCTGCTCACCGAATATGTTTCGGAGCAGACCATCGTGCCGGGCAATTTTCTGAGCCGCAACCGCATAGTTGCAGGTTTGGCCGACGTTACCGTTGTTGTCGAGTCGGGCATAAAAGGCGGCGCTCTGGTAACCGCCGATATCGCAAACTCCTATAACAGAGAAGTTATGGCTGTTCCCGGACGTACCGGCGACCAACTGTCGAAAGGCTGCAACCGGCTGATAAAAACAAATATCGCGGCAATGCTCGAATCGGTCGAAGATCTGGAAAATCAAATGAACTGGTCGAAAAATCAGCAGGAAGTGCAGCAAAAAATCGATTTTATTGAACTCTCGTTGCAGGAACAGAATATCGCCGCTTTTCTCCGCGACAGGGGCAGCGCCGACGTCAATGCCATTGCCGTGCATACCGGAATTTCCATTCCAGACCTGTCGTTATTTCTTCTAAATATGGAACTTTCAAAGCTAATTACGGTCTTGCCGGGCAACAGTTATGCCATCAAATCGTACTGAAAAACATCGCAAAACGTTTTTTATTTGCACAATTCATAAAAAGAATGCATCTTTGCGCATTATTTTGACGGGTTGCTAATGAAGCAGACAAAATAAAAACGAAATTTATAAAAAAGTATATAGATATGAATATTAAAGTATTTTTTGCAGTATTGCTGACAGTTTTTTACACCAGCCTCCGTGCTGAACTTATCGACGATTCCGTTGCCTATTCCATGGGAATACAAATCGCCATCAACCTCCAAAAACAGGGAGTGCTCGACAAATTCGAGCAAAATGCCTCTTTTGTCGAAGCATTCAAAGACATGCGCTACGGACAGTCGAAAATGACATTGCAGGAAATGGAACGGGTCCTGACAAAATATTTTAACGACCTGGTGGCTCGGGAAAAAGCCGAAAATGGCGCTATGGGACAGGTGTTTCTCGAAAAAAACGCCAAAGAACAGGGCGTTGTTGTGCTTCCTTCGGGCTTGCAGTACAAAATTGTGAAACAGGGCGCGGGAACAGTCAAACCCACGCCTGCCGACAGCGTCGAAGTTCATTACACCGGCTCGCTGGTCAATGGCAAAGTATTTGAGTCATCGCGCAATACGGGCGTGCCCGTCAAATTTCTACTGAACGGCGTTATCACCGGCTGGAAAGAAGGTCTGCAACAAATTACCGAAGGCGGTACAATTATGCTCTATATCCCGCCCGCCATGGCTTACGGCGACCGCGTGATGCAGGGCAGCCAGATTGGTCCCAATTCTACCCTGATTTTTGAAATCGAACTGTTAAAAATAATCGCCGCAAAATAAAATTAATATGATTTATTCCTTTATAATAACAACCGATCGCAAGGATTTTATGCGGGAATATCACATCCCCGCCGCATTTTCGCTCTACGATTTCAGACGGTTTATTGAAAATGACCTCGATTTTGACGACTCGCAACAGGGCGCATTCTTTCTGCTCAACAGCGAAGGCAAAAAAATCGAATGCTATTCGCTGTTCGACACCGGTAACGGCACTATGGACTCGGTAAACCTGATTGATATGAGTAATAAGGAGATGTCGAAATTGTTATATACTTTTGACTTTTTCAACAAACGCTCGCTGTGCATCGAATTTACGGGCGAAACCGAAGCCCTGCCACGAACAGATTATCCGCTTGTGGCACAGAGTAAAGGCGCCGCGCCCGGGCAGTTTTCCGATAATCCTCCCGAAGACGAATTTCCTAAAATACAGGAGGAAGAAGATGGCGAAGAAATGTATTACGACGATTATGACGAAGTGTAGATTAGTGATTAGTGCCTGCAATAATTTTTAATTTTTAACTGAAATGTTCAGCCTGCAATATCTCTCAATCGACCTGAGCAACCGTTGCAGCAAAGCCTGCAATTTCTGCTACAATAGCAGTTCCGCACTCGGCGAAACTCGCTGGACGCCGCAGGAAGTGATTGATTTGATGAC
>JAITIA010000185.1 GCA_031279695.1 Prevotellaceae bacterium
AAAAAATGGCTGCGCCGCACAAAAAAATGGCTGCGCCGCACGAAAAAATGACTGCGCCGCATGAAAAAATGGCTGCGCCGCATGAAAAAATGGCTGCGCCGCATGAAAAAAGAATTAAAATATTAATTTAAATAAATAAAAGTAATGTATAACACTAAAAAAATTGGATTATGGCAGGAAAAATAATTGCACAAAAGTTGCACAAAATTGAAAACGCTCTTCTGGGAGTATCCAATCATCCCGAAATACAGGCGATGTTGTCGGCTTTCGGATACACTCCGGAACGCATGAACGAAGGAAAAATCTTGCTGAACAGGGCTATGTCGTTAGTTTCGTCGCAGACGGACAATTATGGCGGTCAATATGAGGCTCACAGCGAGTTTGAAAAAAAGTATGAGTCCGCTTATTCGGCATACATGATTACGCTGAAAGTGGCGCGGGTGGCATTTATCTCCCACACCGCCATGCTTACGCGCATGTGCGCCAATAAAGACCGCAGTCGCAGTCTGTCGGGCTGGCTGCGCGAAGCGCGGGTTATGTACGACAATCTGCTTGCTCACCACGAAGCGCTTGAAGCCATGGCTGTTTTTGGCTATACCGCCGAACGCCTCGACGCTGAACGCGCAATGGTCAACGAAGTGGAATCGCTCTACAGCAAAACACTGAAACATAAAGGTCATGCCCAACAGACCACTCTCGAACGCGACGCCGCAATCGACGAACTCTGCAAATGGTTCGGCGCTTTCCGCTCAATAGCGCGAATAGCTCTCTACGAAAAACCGCAACTGATAGAAGCGCTAGGAATAATAAAACATTGACAATTTTGGATTGACGATTTTAGATTAATCTCGGCGTCGGTTGCATTTCGTGCTGCAATACGGGAGTTTCACGTTGCGTGGTTATAATCATTGATTAGTAATTTGTATTGCCTAAATTGATTGATTTTATTTCCTTCGGTGGTTCTTCGTGTTTCTTCGTGCCTACTTCGTGAAACTTCGTGTAATAATTTTTTGACACGAAGAACCACGAAGAAGGCACGAAGTTTTACGAAGATTATTTTGGATATCGTAAATCAAAAATCGTAAATCGTAAATCGTAAATCAAAAATCGTAAATCAAAAAAATATGTTTATAGACAGACATAATGGACCTCGGAAGGGAGAAATACAAGAAATGTTAGACACAATAGGGGTGTCGTCGATGGATGAATTAATCGGGAAAATTATTCCAGAAAATATCCGTCTGAAAAAACTTCCGAAATTGGATTATCCACTTAGCGAACAGGCATATATAGAAAAGATCAGAACAGTGGCGGCGAAAAACAAACTCTACCGCTCGTTTATCGGGATGGGCTATTATCGGACGGCGACGCCGGCGGTAATATTGCGCAATATCTTTGAAAATCCGGCATGGTACACCTCTTATACGCCCTATCAGGCGGAAATTTCGCAGGGACGGCTCGAGGCGCTGATAAATTTCCAGACGGTTGTGAGCAGCCTGACGGGAATGGCGGTGTCGAACTGTTCGTTGCTCGACGAAGCGACCGCCGCCGCCGAAGCCGTGCGCATGATGTACGAGTTGCGCTCGCGTGAAGCCGTCAAAGAAGGCAAAAACGTGGTTTTTGTTGATGAAAATATCTTTCCCCAAACCCTCAACGTGATATCGACACGCTCCGCACCGCTGGGTATCGAGGTCGAAATAGGCAAATCCTGTCAGTACCGTTTCCACAACAAAGTGTTCGGAGCAATAGTTCAGTATCCGGGCGCAAACGGCGAAATTTGTAATTATAAGGATTTTTGCAACGAAGCCCACGAAAACGAAATCTACGTTACGGCAATTGCCGATATTCTGTCGCTGGCACTGCTCAAACCGCCCGCCGAATGGGGCGCCGACATTGCTGTGGGCAGCACTCAACGCTTTGGAATACCAATGGGGTTCGGAGGTCCGTCGGCTGGATACATGGCTACTCACGACCTGTTTAAACGCAGTATGCCCGGACGAATTATCGGCGTGTCGATCGACCGACACGGCAAGCCCGCCCTGCGCATGGCTCTGCAAACCCGCGAACAGCATATCCGCCGCGAAAAGGCAACTTCCAACATCTGTACCGCGCAGGCGTTGCTGGCTACAATGGCGGGAATGTATGCCGTTTATCATGGTCGGGAGGGTATCCGCAAAATTGCTCTCGATATCCACACTCATACCCGCAAAATTGCCGAAATGCTGACGCGGGCAGGATACAGGCTCACTACCGATAATTTCTTCGATACCATTGAAATAAAAATTGATTCAACAGAAATCATAAGGCAGTTTGCAGAAAAAATACAGATAAATTTCTTCTATCCCGATAAAGAACATATCCGTATAAGTCTCGACGAACTGACCACCGAACAGGATGTGCTTGATATTCTTTCGATATTTGGCGTTGAAGCCGACGGGCACAACCTTCAAATGGAAAACGAAACGGGTTTCAATCCCGTCTTCAAACGTCAAAGCCCCTTTCTGACGCAAAGCGTATTCCATCAATATCGGTCGGAAACCGGCATGATGCGCTATATCAAAAAACTTGAACGGCGCGATATTTCGCTTGCCCACAGCATGATTTCGCTCGGCTCGTGTACCATGAAACTGAACGCGGCAGTCGAAATGTTGCCTCTCAGCTGGATGGAGTTCGGAAATATTCATCCCTTTGCTCCGTCAGAACAGGCGGAAGGCTACATGCAACTGATAGGCGAACTGGCTCGCGACCTTGCCGCAATCACCGGCTTGCACGGAGTATCGTTTCAACCCAATTCGGGCGCAAACGGCGAATATACAGGGCTGCTCGTTATCCGGCAATATCATGCCAGCCGCAACGAAACGCATCGCAATGTGGCGCTTATACCCACATCGGCACATGGCACCAACCCCGCCAGCGCTGCAATGGCAGGCATGAAAACGGTGTCGGTGGAATGCGACGAAAATGGAAATATCAGCATCGACGACCTCAAAATCAAAACAGAACAGAATAAAGACCGTCTGTCGTGCATCATGATAACCTATCCATCGACACACGGAGTTTTTGAAAGCCATATCCGCCAAATAGTGGACATTGTGCACAGCGCGGGTGGTCAGGTTTATATGGACGGAGCAAACATGAACGCTCAGGTGGGGCTCACAAGTCCGGGATTTATTGGCGCCGACGTCTGTCATCTCAATCTGCACAAAACATTTGCCATACCTCACGGAGGCGGCGGTCCGGGCGAAGGTCCGGTCTGCGTTGCCGAACATCTGACGCCGTTTTTGCCCGCGCTCGACGTTGCCGAATTTGCAGCCGGCAAAACGGTTGTGTCGAGTTCGCCCTACGGTAGCGCCATGATTTTGCCAATCACATACGGATATATCAAAATGCTGGGAGCGGAAGGGCTGAAAAAAGCCACCGAAATGGCAATCCTGAACGCCAACTATCTGTCGGCACGGCTGGCGGAAAAATATAAAACCCTGTACAGAGGAGAAAACGGCTTTGTGGCTCACGAATGTATTCTCGACGTCCGCCATTTTTCAAAACAGTATGGAGTGGACGCCACCGATATAGCCAAACGATTGATGGACTTCGGCTTCCACGCCCCTACACTATCGTTTCCCGTAGCCAACACGCTCATGGTTGAACCCACCGAAAGCGAACCGAAACAGGAAATCGACAGGTTTGTGGACGCCATGCTCGCTATCAAACAGGAATGCGAAGACATTGCCTCCGGCAAACTTGACAGTAAGGATAATCCACTGAAAATGTCTCCGCACACAGCCCTCGAAACCGCCGCCGATAATTGGACGCATCCATATACCCGCCAGCAGGCGGCATTCCCGTTGCCATGGGTTGCCGAAAACAAGTTTTGGACATACGTCGCTCGCGTTGATAATGGCTACGGCGACAGAAATTTATTGACGATTTTGGATTGACGATTTTGGATTTAAAAGATTAATCATTACTTATGAGTAATACGGTTCAAAAAAATCCCGAAGATATATACGGACAGATAAAAGATATTTTGGCTGCCGCGCGAAACAGGGCATATTCGGCGATAAATTTCGCGATGGTGGAAGCATATTGGCTTGTTGGCAAGCAAATTGTTGAAACGCAGGGAAACAGCGAACGTGCCGAATATGGCGAACATCTGTTAAAATATCTGTCGGAACGCCTTACGCAGGATTTTGGCAAAGGGTTTACAATAACCAATTTATCGTATATGAGGCAATTCTACCTCGCTTTTCCAATTCATCACGCACTGCGTGATAAATTGAGTTGGACTCATTATCGCCTCATAATGAGAGTTCCTGATGAAAAAGCGCGTAATTTTTATGTTGAAGAATGCATAAAATCGAATTGGAGTACGCGCCAGCTCGAACGGCAAATCAACACAATGTTTTATCACCGTTTACTGTCAAGTCAGGACAAGGAGAGCGTGTCGGCAGAAATTCAGAAAACGGCACAACCGCTTAATCCAAGAGATTTTATAAAAAATCCGACGATTTTGGATTTTTTGGACATAAAACCTTCGCATAATTTATACGAAAAAGATTTGGAAACACATATTATCAATCACTTGCAGGAATTTTTGCTTGAAATGGGACGCGGCTTCTCGTTTGTTGCCCGCCAAAAACGCTTTTCGTTTGACGGACGCGATTTTTTTGTCGATTTGGTGTTTTATAATTACATTCTTAAATGTTTTGTACTCATCGATTTAAAAATAGACGATTTAACTCATCAGGATATTGGGCAAATGCAGATGTATGTCAATTATTACACCCGCGAAATGATGAACGAAGGCGATAGTCAGCCGATTGGGATAGTGCTTTGCGCCGACAAAAGCGAGGCGGTGGTGCGCTACACCCTGCCCGAAAATAATAATCAGATTTTTGCCTCAAAATATACGCTGTATCTGCCAACGGAAGAAGAACTGAAAAAAGAAATTTTTGCAGTGATAAACCAATAAAAAATTACGAATTAAAAAAATTAATCATTAAAAAAGATGTTTAAAAAAATTCCTTTTTGGATAAGTATTGCACTGATTGTGGCGATGGCTGCGGCTACTGTGCTTGAAAAACAACACGGCAGCGAATTTGTTTACACTCATGTTTACGGAGCATGGTGGTTTGTTTATCTGTGGACTGTTCTGGTTGCTCTCAGTATTCTGGGAATAGTTAAAAGCCGGATATACAAAAACTTACCCTTGCTGGGCGTGCACCTTTCGTTTGTGGTGATACTGACAGGCGCTGGTCTGACCAAAGCCTTTTCCCAACAGGGACGAATTATTATAACCAAAAACGTATATACCTCATTTGTTGAGGGCGAAGCGCGTCCCATGAACTTGCCTTTCGGGATACGGCTCGATACCTTTTTTATCTCCTACTATCTCGGCACGGATGCTCCGGCGGACTATACTTCGCAGATTTCGATAGTCGAAAAATCGAACGAGCCGACGCGAGCGCAGGTATCAATGAACAAAATCTACAGTTATAAAAACTACCGTTTCTATCAAGCGTCGTTTGGCAACGATATGAACACAAGTATTTTGCGCGTCAATTACGATGTGCTTGGAGTGCCGGTAAGTTATGCCGGATACTATTTGTTTATGCTTTCGATGCTCTGGCTGCTGCTGGCGCGGGGCAATATTTTCCGACAGTTGCTGCAACATCCGCTGCTGAAAAAAACCGCATTGGTAATTCTCGCCTCAGCAATGGCGGCGCAGGCTTCGGCGCAAACTTTCCGCGACGACGGGCTGACAATCGACAAAACGCAGGCGGAAGCCTTTGGTAATCTGTGGATACTGAACGAAGGACGGATTATGCCGATATTCAGCTTCGCCCACGAGTTTACTCAAAAAATCACCGGAAAACATTCTTTTGGCGATATGGACGCAACTCAATTCCTTGCCGGAATACTTTTTTGCCCCGAAAAATGGGACAATTTGCCTCTGCTCGAAGTTGAAAATCAGGAGTTGCGAACAGCGCTGAACCTGAAAAGCAATAAAGCCGCGCTGACAGATTTCTACGCCGGCGAGACCTACAAACTGAGCAGGTTTGGCGTCGAAACAAATTCGCCAACAAAATCGGCTCTCACCAAGGAAGTCGAAAAACTGAACGACAAAATCCACCTGATAGAAATGCTCAACAGCGGTACTCTGCTGCAAATCTATCCCTTGAAAGTTGAAGGACGCTTGCAGTGGCTGTATCCAAATCAGCAAATTCCGGAAGGCATAATTTCTGTGGACGACCATAAATTTGCCTCCCTGTCGCTGGTATATTATTACAGTGAACTGAAAAAAGGCGACAGAGCGGGCGCTCTGAAAATTCTTGAGCAAATCAATGGTTTTCAGCAGCGTAATGCAGGCAAGGCTTTGCCGTCGGAAACGCATCGCAAGGCTGAACGCATTCATACACAAGTGAATTTCAACTCCATTCTGTTCAAAGTCAATCTCAGTTGCGGACTGTTGGCGCTGATAATGCTGCTGTTTTTGTCGGCGGCGGGGCAACAGCGCGGTAGCCGAATATTTCACACCGTGCTCACAGCCAGTTTTCTTGTGCATACCGCCGCCATTGCCTTGCGGACATATATTGGCGGACGGCTGCCGTTCAGCAACGGCTACGAAACAATGCTGCTCACAGCCTGGTGCGCCATGCTGATAGCCGTGCTGTGGGGACGAAAAATACGGCTGCTGATTCCCTTCGGATTTCTGCTGTCGGGCTGCACGCTGCTGGTGGCGCACATCGGCTCGATGAACCCGAAAATCACACCGCTTGTGCCGGTGCTGTCGTCGCCATTGCTGAGCATACACGTGTCGGTTATAATGCTCTCATATACACTGTTTGGTTTTGTGGCGCTCAACTCGCTCACCACGTTTGTACGAATATTGACAGCCGGCAAAAACAGCGGAAAAGACGTCGAAACAATGCTCGAACGTAACAAAATCTATAGCCTTATTTGCCTCTATCCCGCACTGTTTCTGCTTGGCAGCGGCATATTTATCGGCGCAATCTGGGCAAATATATCTTGGGGACGATACTGGGGCTGGGACCCGAAGGAGGTCTGGGCGCTGATAACCTTTATGCTCTACGGACTGGTATTTCATCGACACATGAAAATAGTGAACAACGCTTTTGTCTTTCATGTTTTTGGGCTGTATGCCTTTGCCAGCGTGCTGATGACTTATTTTGGAGTAAACTATCTGCTTGGCGGAATGCACAGTTACGCCGGCGAAATGCAAATGGGTCAAACAGCGCTGATAACAATCATCGCACTTGCCTCAGTTTCGGCATTTGTGGCTATAACATATCTTAGATTTAGACGATTACGAATTAATCAGTTAATCAGTTAATCAAAAAAATAGATGAAATTAATAGAGAAAATATATCCGATTTTGCTGTCGCCGGCAAAAAAAACCTTTATCGAGATAGTGTTTTTCAGGCTTGCGATAGCCTTTTTCATACTCGATTCGCTGCTCATTGCGCTGGTTTATCTGGGCGTCGTTCCTGCCTCAATTTACTGTCATCGAGGAATGCCCAATCCGCTGTCGATAATATACACGCCGTTTTCGATACTGCTGCTCTACGAGGTATATCTGCTGATATTTTTTCTACCGCATTCAATCACAACCTATCTGGGTAAACAGTACGAAATCATTACGTTAATACTTGTTCGCAAACTATTTTACGATATTCCTCAGCTGCTGACGCCGGAAGCATACAACGAAAAAAATATACTGCATTTGCTGGTTTCGTTGGGCGGGCTGATAGCCCTATGCGGACTGATATTCTGCTTCTACCGACTGGCGCAAAACCGTGAAAAACACAGTTTCAGCTACTCAAACGCCATATACGAGAGATTTGTTGCCCGCAAAAAAGCCCTGTCGATTGTGCTTGTTCTGATATTTTTCTTCCTGTTTATCAAAAGTTTCTGGGAACTGAGCAAACTGCACATCTCTACTGTGGACGACGTTGCGCTGGGAATACGGCAAATGAGCAATACTTTTTTCAACGATTTTTTTGTGGTACTGATACTTATCGAAGTTCTGCTGTTGCTGTTCACCTTTTCGTTTTCCGACAAGTTCAGCAAAGTAGTCCGCAATTCAGGCTTCATTATTTCGACCATGCTTCTGAAACTATCGTTTCGTGCAGAAGAAAATACAACGGTATTTATAATGCTAATCGCCACAGTTTTTGGCGTTGCCATACTGTGGAGATATCGACTGTTCGGCAAAAAAATAGACAAGTGAGTAGTGGTTAGGGAGTAACCACTGTTTCATATTTTTGGTTACGCAGTCGGGGTTTAAAGCCGGCTTCTTTGATAGCGGTTTGAATGCCGGCGGCGTCGAATTTATTATTTGCTCCGGCAGCCGATACTACGTTCTCTTCTATCATGATAGAGCCAAAATCGTTTGCTCCGGCATGGAGGCTCATTTGCGCCGTCTCTTTGCCTGCGGTCAGCCACGACGCCTGTATATTGTCGATATTTGTCAGCGCTATGCGGCTAATGGCTATCATTCTGAGATATTCCGCCGGTGGAACAGGCGCGAGGCTGTATTGTTGCGCCAACCGTGTCCCTTTCGACTGTACCGACCATGGAATGAAGGCAATAAACCCGTAAGAGCCTTCCGGTTTTTGCGACTGCAAATCGCGCAACAGCAGCAAATGTTCTATTCTTTCGTCAAGCGTTTCGATATGTCCAAACATCATGGTTGCCGAAGTGGGCAAATTCAGGCGATGAGCCTCGTGCATCACCTCGAGCCAGGCGCGGACATTGGGTTTGCCCGGCGAAAGCAGTTTCCTGACCCTGTCGCTCAATATTTCCGCACCGGCGCCGGGGAGACTGTCGAGACCGGCGTCCACAAGTTGTTCAAGAACATGCCGGTATGTGGTTTTTTCGATACGCGCAATATGCGCCACTTCCGGCGGTCCCAAAGCGTGAAGTTTTATTGTGGGATACAGCGATTTGAGTTGGCGAAAAAGAGTTTGGTAAAAGTCGAGCCCGTATTTTGGATGCAGCCCTCCTTGCAAAAGTAACTGATTACCTCCGTGTTTGAACAGTTCGTCGATTTTCGCACAATAACTTTCGAGCGAGGTGGTAAAAATCTTTTCTTTTTCTGCCGGACGGCACGAGAAGTTGCAGAAACTGCATCCGGCAATGCATACGTTGGTGATATTCACATTTCTATCGATTTGCCAGCCGACCTGTTGGTCGGGATGTATTTGCCGGCGGATATTGTCGGCAACAAACATTATATCAGGCAAAGGCAGGTCGTTGTAGAGCCGTCGCAGTTTGTTAGCGTCGAGGCGTTCCCGATTCAGGGCTTTGTCGAGCAATTTTTTCATCGTTGCCAAACAATACTTTGTATCAGCGATTTTGGTCTTTAAGAATAACGTCGTGAGCGCCGCCTTCAACAATGCTTGTGGACGATACCAATGTTATTTTTGCCGTATTTTGTAATTGAGCAATCGATACCGCTCCGCAGCTGCACATGGTGGCTTTTATTTTCGACAGGGTGATTTTCAGATTGTCCTTCATTTTACCTGCATAAGGGACATAACTATCCACGCCTTCTTCAAATTTCAGAATTTCAACGCCGTCGGTATCGTAGCGCTGCCAGTTTTGGGCGCGGTTCGAGCCTTCGCCCCAGTATTCTTTAACATAATTGTTGCCTATGCGCAGTTTTTTTGTTGGCGATTCGTCGAAACGGGCAAAATATCGTCCCATCATCAAAAAATCGGCGCCCATTGCCAGAGCCAGCACCATGTGATAGTCGTGTACCAGCCCGCCGTCGCTGCATATCGGGATATATATACCTGTTTTTGCCAGATATTCTGCCCGCGCCTTAGCCACGTCCATCAGGGCGGTAGCCTGCCCTCTGCCAATGCCTTTCTGTTCGCGGGTGATACAGATCGAGCCGCCACCAATGCCCACTTTGATAAAATCGGCGCCGGCGTCGGCAAGATAGTTGAACCCGTCCTTATCGACCACATTTCCAGCGCCAACAAGCACCGTGTCGCCATATTTGTTTTTGATCCATTGCAGGGTATCGCGCTGCCATTCCGAATAACCGTCCGACGAATCGATACAAAGCACATCCACGCCGGCGTCCACCAGCGCCGGAACGCGCTCGACATAATCGCGCGAGTTAATTCCCGCGCCCACCAGCAGCGATTTGTCTTCGCCCGACAGTTCGTCGGGATTTTCGCGGTGGCTGTCGTAGTCTTTTCGGAAAACAAAATACATCAGATTATCGTCGTCGTCGATTATTGGCAAGGTATTCAATTTGTTATCCCAGATAATTTGATTGGCGTCGGTCAGCGAAATTCCAAGTCGTCCGAAATGCAGTTTATTGAAAGGCGTCATAAATTCCGACACTTTTTTGTTGGGGGCGTCTTTTTCGGGGCGATAATCGCGATTAGTAACCATCCCCAGCAGTTTACCGTTTGGCGTTCCGTCGTGAGTGATGCCGATTGTCGAATGTTCGGTTCTTTTCACCAGATTAATAACGTCTTCCAGAGTATTGTCGGGGGTAAGATTTGAGTCGCTCACCACAAATCCTGCTTTAAATTTTTTCACTTTTTTGACCATTTCGACCTGCGAGTCGATAGATTGCGAGCCAAAAATGAACGACAGACCGCCATTGCGTGCCAGCCCAATTGCCAGTTCCGGACCCGACACCGACTGCATGATAGCCGAAACAAAGGGGATATTGAGTTCGATTTTCGACCGTTTGTCCTTTTGATGTTTCACTAACGGGGTTTTCAGCGATACGTTTATCGGCAGGCATTCCTTCGTTGTCAAGCCCGGAATGAACAGAAACTCACCGAAAGTCCGCGATATATCATTTAAATAATTTGCCATATTTTTTCCCTTAAAATTCGCCGCAAAAGTACAACAAATTTTTGAAACAGGAAAATTTTAGTGATTAGGGCTAAATCTTTTTTCAATCAATCAATCAAAAATCGTAAATCGTAAATCAAAAATCGCAAATGTTTTTTTGCCTCAATAACTGATATTTAACGAAATTTACAGGCGTCGATTTCTCTTATCGGAAAAAATGCATTACCTTTGCCGGCAATTTTTTGGATTGTTAGTGTAATTGAATATAAAATGTGGAATCTTTTTCGGTTTATTGGTAAACATCATTTGTTGCTGACCTTTATTGTTGTGGAGACAATAGCGTTGAGCATGATTTTCAAGTCGTCGCCCCTGAAAAACACGTATATAATAAGGAGTGTCGAAACGGTCAAAGGAGGTATGAAATCGATTGTTGCCTCCGTCGAAAACTACATATTGCTGCGCAGTCGCAATCGGGAAATATCGCAAAATAATTTAGACCTGATTGCCGAAAATATTGAACTGAAATATCTGTTAAGTCTGTACGAGAACGATATACAGGTAAAAAACCCGTCCGTTGCCAAATACGAATACGTTCATGCTCATGTTATCGACAATGTGCTTAATCGCAAACACAATACGCTTATGCTTGATGTGGGTGAAAATCATGGGGTTTACAGAGATATGGGCGTTATCTCGTCCGACGGAATTGTTGGCATAGTGGACAGAACAAGCAGCAATTTCTGCACGGTTATTTCGCTGCTGAATCCGGCAAAGGAAATCAGCGCAAAACACGGAAAATCTGGCATATATGGTCCCTTAGTCTGGGACGGTGCAGATATTCGCTACACCGACCTGATTGATATTCCGTCGCATATTGCCATCGAACAGGGCGATTCGATTGTAACAAGCGGATATTCAATGATTTTTCCGGAGGGAATTTTCATTGGTACGGTCGAAAATTATTCTGTCAAAAACGCGGGATACAAAATCAAAGTGAAACTGAACAATAATTTTAAATCACTGTATAATGTATATGTTATCAAAACTTTTTATAAACAGGAATTTGACAGTTTAAACAACAGTAAACAAAAATCTTTAAACAAAAAATAAATATGAAAACTTTTTTAAAAATGCTGCTTGCCTCCATTCTGGGCTTTGGTTTGATATTAACGGTATTGATATTCATCGTATTGTCGGCGCTGAAACAGCCGGTGGAAGTTATCGGTAAAAATTCGATTCTGAAAATTTCGCTTGCCCGCGAGCTGGACGACCGCGCAGGATTGCCAAAAATCAGTCTTACAGGGATGAAAATAGAAAGCAAATCGGGCTTGAACAATCTGCTGTTTGCCCTGGAACAGGCAAAATATGACGAGAGAATCAGGGGAATATATCTCGAACTGTCGCAAATATCGGCGGGAATTGCCTCCGTCGAGGAAATTCGGGAGGCGCTGGTGAGTTTCAAAAGAGAGTCGGGCAAATATGTTCTCGCCTACGCCGAAACATACTCACAAAAAGCATATTATCTGGCTACGGTTGCCGACCGGATTTATCTCAATCCCTTTGGAAGCATTCAAATTAAGGGCTTGAGCGTGGAAATGATGCTGTATAAAAAATTGCTCGATAAATTGGGCGTCGATGTGCAGATTATCCGGCACGGAAAATTCAAATCGGCTGTTGAACCGTTTATGCTTGACCGAATTAGTGACGAAAACCGCGAGCAGATAATGGGATACGTCGGCTCGATATGGCTACATGTGTTGCAAACAATCAGTCAGGCAAGGGAAATCGATATCGATGAACTGAACAAAATAGCCGATAATCTGGAACTTGCCTTTGCCGGCGACGCGCTTGAAAAAAAATTAGTCGATAAACTGATGTACGAAGACGAGGTTTTGTCGGAACTGCAAAAATATGCGCTGACAACGCCAAATATTATTGATATTGAGACGTATTACACGCCGTCCGACAGGACAAGCGACAGCCACATTGCCGTTGTCTATGCCTCGGGCGACATTATGACGGGCGATGGCGACAGCGATATTATGACGGCAAATATCATGCGGACACTTGCCAAAGTGCGGAGCGACAGTTCGGTAAAAGCCGTTGTGTTCCGCGTCAATTCACCCGGCGGCAGCGCCGACGCCTCCGAATTTATTGCCCGCGAACTTGAATTGACACGACAGAAAAAACCGGTAGTGGTTTCGATGGGAAATGTCGCTGCCTCAGGTGGATACTGGATTTCGCTCCCCGCAAACGCAATCTTTGCCAACCGTACCACTCTCACCGGCTCGATTGGGGTTTTTGGCATGATACCCAATTTCGGCAAAGTGGCGGAGGAAAAACTGGGAATAACTTTCGACGCCATCATAACCAACAAACATGCTGATTTTCCATCGGTTGTGCGTCCGCTGACAGCGGTCGAACAGGATTATCTCCAAAAATCGGTGGACAATATCTATTTCAAATTTGCACAGAAAGTAGCCGGCTTCAGAAAAATGTCGGAACTGCGAGTGGACAGCATTGCTCAGGGCAGGGTCTGGAGTGGAGTGGATGCGTTGAATATCGGCTTGATAGACTATTTTGGGGGATTGACGACGGCAATAGAAGAGGCGGCGCGACTTGCCCAAATCGACGATTACACTCTGCTCGAACTACCCAGAGAACCCGACCCTATAGATTTGCTGCTGAAATCATTCGAAGCAAAAATATCAACCACCAGAACTTCCGAACTTGCCGGTTTTGTCAAACAGTATGAACAGATAGTGAACCGGCTGAAAAATTACGGAATACTTGCAAAATTACCATACGAATTAATTGAACGATAAACAATAACAATGGATAAAAAGAATAATACGATTGTTGTAAAAAATAAACGCGCAGAATTTGACTACGAATTTCTGGAACGGTTTACCGCCGGCATAGTGCTCTGGGGTACAGAAATAAAATCGATAAGATCGGGCAAGGCAAACCTTGTCGATTCTTACTGCTATTTTTCCGGTAAGGAACTGTTCATCAAAGGACTTAATATTGCGGAATACTGGTGGGGAAATCTGAATAATCACGAGCCGACAAGGGAAAGAAAATTGCTGCTCACAAAAAAGGAACTGAACAAACTGCAACGAAAAGTCAAGGAAAAAGGACTGACAATCATTGCAACCAAACTGTTTATTTCCGACAGCGGATACGCCAAAATCGTCATCGGGCTTGCGCGTGGAAAAAAATCATACGACAAACGCGAATCAATCAAAGAAAAAGATATTAAACGACAAATGAGCCGTAATCTCGACTAAATCTTTGTTTGAGGCGGTTTGAAAAACAGGTTCAACCGGGAATTGTGTGGAAAAATCCATAGACCCCTTATTTTCAAAGGATCCCTCTTATGTAACTAAATTCAATTGTTCTAAAAATCAATGCAATACCTGTTACTCTTGGTTGTGATGCCTTTTTTAGGCTGGGAGACTTAGTAGAGACGCTATTAATCGCGTCCCTGTGCTCTTATTATTTCCTCTGAGAAAATAAGGGCGATTTGCCTTGTGTATCAGGGATCTACTAAGGGCGCTTGGGGAAATAAGGGGTTTGTATTGATAATTTATTGAAAACAAAAGTTTCCACACAATTCTCTGTCGAATCAATATTTTATATCCCTGCAAACAAAACGTTTAAACCTTTTCAGTAAAAGCCCGCCTGCTTTTTTGAAAAGCC
>JAITIA010000194.1 GCA_031279695.1 Prevotellaceae bacterium
ATATGCCCCCGCAATATGGAACTCCGTATGGAGTTCCACCGCCTGTGATATTCGGATATTTCTATTGATATGAATGCCCTGACGGGCAAAAAAACAACACAATTGTAAACTACAGCCCAGTGATTACTGCATTTTGTAAACACGCATGTTTATTATTTAATGGAAAAATAATAACCGCAATTGCAAAAAAAATAATAAAAATAAATAATCGCGCTCTGCAAGGGCAAAATATGTAAAAATGAATACAAAACTTTACGGAAATAATATTGTTGAAATTATTGACAATAACATACTTATAAAAGACGTTGATGATGCTTTAAATTTGTTTTGTATGATAGAAAACTGTTCGACAATAATTCTTAAAAAAGAAAATATTGTTGATGATTTTTTTAATCTTGCGACAGGAATTGCCGGCGAAATACTGCAAAAATTTTCAAATTACAGAATGAGAATGGCAATTATCGGCGATTTCGATAATCTGAAAAGCAAAGCGTTAAAAGATTTTATCAGGGAAAGTAATAAAACAAAACGAATTGTTTTTATAAAAACATTGAACGAGGCTTTGAAAATTTTTGATTATGAGTAAAACGCACAGCCTTGCGTCTTGAAAAATCTAATCCATGAAGGTTTTTTATAAATGTAAATTACTGATAAACATGTTGATTTGCAGTACGTGGCAAACAATCATATCGCCTCAATCGTTTTTCAACCGGAGCGGGTCATTTTGCATATTCCGAAAAAACACTCTATCTTTGCAGCAATTTTCTAATTGTAAAATTAATGATTTTATTGTATATAGCTGTTATTAACAGGATGTTATGAGAACAAATGCTATTTCGATTGCCAATTATTTTGTGGATTTGGCAAATGCCGACAATAGGGAAATAAGGTTGCTCGGACTGATAAAACGGGTTTACATAGTGCACGGATTTACGCTTGCAATACTGAACCGTCCGGCAATAGACGAGCGCTTCGACAAGGTAGAGGCTTGGCGTCTGGGACCTGTGATTCCCTCGGTTTATCATTCGTTCAAACACTTTACCAATCAGCCGGTCAGCGAAAAATCGGTTATTTTGACCGATGTAAACAATTTTATTATTCCCGAAATTGACGACAAGGATATAAAAAATATCACAAAAGCAGTCTGGAAACGTTATTACAAATGGGGCGATATGGATCTTGTAAACCTGCTGCACAGGGACGGAACGCCATGGTCGTTTTGCTATGTCGAAGGTAAAAATGAGAAAATTCCTGATATTTATACCAAAATCTACTATAAAAATGTTTTGGATGACATCGAAGCAAAAAACAATTGATACGCTTGAAAAAGATATCGATAATGTTCCTTATGCAGAGCCGGCATTGACCAGAAGTAAATTGGAAAACAAGAAATTAGAAGCAGAGCTGGATAGTTATGAACAGGACAGAAATGAGCGCAAAAAATTTGCAGCACGCATATTTTATCTTCATTTTTATTGTCAAATATCTTTTCAAAGCATGAAAATGTCGGATTGTTTTTTATGAATATCGTACATGATACCTAAATTGATTTATTTTATTTCCTTCGTGGTTATTCGTGCCTTCTTCGTGGTTATTCGTGTAACAAAAAATATTATTACACGAAGTTTCACGAAGAAGGCACGAAGAAACACGAAGGTCTTTTACATATTTTTCGTAATTCGTAATTCTTTTAGGTAAACAACACGATAGTCGTATAAATTATAACAACATGTTAAATTATAAATTATAAATTATAAATCGTAAATCGTAAATCGTAAATCATGAAATTAGTATCATTAAATTTGAACGGAATACGTTCGGCGCTTGGAAAAGGATTGACGCAATGGCTGAAAGAGGAAAATGCCGACGTGGTTTGTTTTCAGGAAATCAAGGCGTTGCCTGAACAATTCGACGTTAGCGTGTTTGAAGATTTGGGTTACGCCTGCCATTGGTATCCCGCTGTGAAAAAGGGATATAGCGGCACGGCGCTGCTGACGCGCATAACGCCCGATTTTGTGTCGAAAGGTATGGGAATCGACTTGTTCGACGCCGAAGGACGCCTGATTCGCGCCGATTATGGCGACCTGACGCTCGTGGGCGCATATTTTCCCTCCGGCTCGTCGGGCGAAACGCGGCAAGCCGTCAAAATGGAATTTCTCAAAGAAATTGACCTCTATCTGAACAGATTGAAAATCGACCGCCCTCAACTGATTCTCACCGGCGACTTTAACATCTGTCATAAACCGATAGACATCAATTTCCCGAACAAACATCTGAAAGTGTCCGGTTTTTTGCCCGAAGAAAGAGAATGGTTCGACAATTTTGTTGCTTCCGGATGGACCGACACGTTCAGAGAATTTTGCAGCGAGCCAGAGAAATATACGTGGTGGAGTTATCGCAGCGGCGCAAAAGCCAAAAATCTGGGCTGGCGCATTGATTATTTTATGGTTACCAACAATTTGAAATCGAAACTTGCCGCCGCCGCCATCCGCGACACAATAATTCTCTCCGACCACTGCCCTGTTGTTGTGGAAATTGAACGCTGAAATCGCCCACTGTAAAAATCATGAATAAAAAGAAAAAATATCGCCCGCCATTTGTTGGTAACATTTATCTTCTTATGTGCCTGTATCTTACAGTAGCAATGCTGATGCTGAGCCTTTGCCGCATCCTGTTTTTCCTATTCAACGCCGATTTGTTTCCCGATATGACTTTCGGGCATTTTGCGCATCTGATGCACAGCGGTTTGCGTTTCGACCTCACAGCAATGCTTTATACTAATATTCTGTTTATTGCAGGTTTCGTTTTGCCATTTCGTTTCCGCCACAACCGCTGCTATCAGCAAACGCTGAAAATGGTGTTCTACATAACCAACAGTGTGGCAATTGCAAGCAACTGTGTTGATTTTGTGTATTTTCGATATACCATGCGACGCACAACATGGTCGGTTTTTCAGGAATTTTCAAACGACGGTGGAAATATTGCGCTGCTTGGACGGTTTTTTGCTGAATATTGGTATATGCCGATACTGCTTGCCGCAATGATTTATTTTATGATATGGCTTTGCCGGCAATTGGCTAATAAACTGGGAATATATGGCAAAAGAGTAAATAAATCAGGTAATTACATGTCATTACTTCGCTGGCAAGTCTATTATCCTCTGCATACTGTGCTGATGGCGCTCAGTCTGGCGCTTTTTGTTGGCGGCGTTCGCGGCGGATTTACCCGCAGCACCCGCCCAATAACCATTAGCAATGCCGCCGCCTATGTGCGGCAACCAGCAGAAACAGGTATTGTACTTTCGACGCCTTTTTCAATATACAGAACACTGAATCATCCTGCCTATAAACGGATTGAATGGTTCGACGCCGCCACGCTCGACTCTATATATCAGCCAATTCGCTATCCGCACGATTCGGCAAATTTTACCGGCAAAAACGTTGTGATAATTATTGTCGAAAGTCTGAGCAAAGAATATATTGGAACATTCAACCGCGAACTCGACGGAGGAAGATATCGCGGCTATACGCCTTTCCTCGACTCGCTTATTGCGCACAGCCGCACCTTTGCACATTCCTTTGGCAACGGAATGAAATCGATAGACGCCATGCCTTCCGTTTTGGCAAGTATCCCTTCATTTCCAGACCCATACGTGCTGTCGATATATTCAAACAACACAATCAAAGGGCTTGCCACACTGCTGGCAGAGAAAGGTTACGACTGCTCGTTCTTCCACGGCGCGCCAAACGGCTCGATGGGCTTCGACGCCTTTGCTCAATCGTCTGGATTTCAACACTATTATGGCAAAGACGAATATGGAAACAACAACGATTTCGACGGTTTGTGGGCAATTTGGGACGAGCCGTTTCTGCAATTCACCGCACACACGCTCAACAGCAAAACCGAGCCTTTCCTTGGCGCCGTTTTCACCGCCACCTCGCACCACCCCTTCCGCGTTCCCGACCACTGTAAAGACCTGTTTCCCAAAGGAACGGAAGAAATACACCAATGCGTGGGCTACACCGACCGGGCGCTGCAACGGTTCTTTGAAACGGCTTCGCAAATGGAGTGGTTCAAAAATACAATCTTTGTAATCACCGCCGACCACACCAATCAAGTCTCCTACCCGAAAAGCAAAACAAGCATCGGCGGTTTCGTCATTCCTGTTATTTATTACGACCCTTCGGGAATAATCGGCACAGGCATTGATACTATGCGCGTTACCCAACAAATCGACATCATGCCAACCATACTCGGACTGCTGAATTACGACAAACCGTATTTTGCCTTTGGTTTCGACGCCTTTGCCCGCGATACGGCACAGACAAATTTCGTTATCAACTACAACGGTTTCTATAATATTTATAACGACAGTCTGTTGCTCCAAATTCGTGATGGACAGTTGTTTGCAATGTTCAACTACAGCGCCGATACTCTGCTGACAGACAATATTCTCGCCCGTCGCCCCAAAGAGTCGGCAACACTGCTGCAACAATATCGGGCATTCCACCAAACGTATATCCACCGGCTGGAAACAAATACAACACAATATTAAAACGGGAATTGTAAACGATTAAATATATGCAGATTAAAGAAAAAAATCAATAAAACCAAATATATTTTATACCTTTGCGCATCAAAAACAATGTTAAAAATGATTGAAACAGGCGCTAAATTATTGACAATCAAAGAAGCCAGCGAATGGGCTACGGATTATACGGGAAAAAATGTAACGCAGGCAAATATTTCCTATTTGATTCAGTATGGAAGAGTGCGGAAAATTGGCGAGAACGGGGCTACGCAAGTGGCTGTGGATGAGTTGCGGGGGTATTACAAATCCTACAACGGCTCGCGGGAAACTTATTTTAAAGAAAATCTTGGCGACGATTTGAATTGGGCATTGTCGTTTGAGCAATACAAAGAGGCGGAAACTACCAAACACGTTCACCGTCTGCACCCTTACAAAGGAAA
>JAITIA010000247.1 GCA_031279695.1 Prevotellaceae bacterium
ATATGCCCCCGCAATATGGAACTCCGTATGGAGTTCCACCGCCTGTGATATTCGGATATTTCTATTGATATGAATGCCCTGACGGGCAAAAAAACAACACAATTGTAAACTACAGCCCACCTCAATCTTTTTTTCAACCGGTAATTCGTAATTTTTTTGTTTTATAACAACGTGATTTAATGAAAATTCGGAAAAAAATGATTAAAAATATTTGCAGTGAACATCAAAACCACTACTTTTGCGCCTGATTTAATATGTCTGTTTGTATATATTTAATATGATAAAAACGTTTAAAATCGGTGGAATACACCCCAAAGACCGGAAACTTTCAGCCGATGCAGCGATAGAAACAGTCGCTCCGTCGGGAACAGTTCGGATATTTCTTTCCCAGCATATAGGCGCTCCGGCTGAGCCCGTTGTTGCTAAGGGCGATACGCTCAAAGTCGGGCAACTTGTAGGCAAAGCCACAGGGTTTGTTTCGGCAAATATTCACTCCTCAGTATCGGGCACAGTAACCGGTATCGACAGGGTGCAGGATCATTTGGGAATATACGGTAACGCTGTTACCGTGAAGGTTGAAGGCGACGAATGGATGGACGATATCGACCGCTCCAACACCATTGAGCACAAAATAAAACTGACGGCAGAGGAAATTGTGAAAAAAGTTGCCGAAAAAGGCGTCGTCGGGCTTGGCGGCGCTGCTTTTCCCGCTCATGTCAAACTGTCGGTACCACCCGGAAAAAAAGCCGAATATCTGATTATAAATGCCGCCGAATGCGAGCCTTATCTCACATCCGACTACCGCGTTATGATGGAACACTGCGACGAGTTGCTTGTTGGCGTTCAAATCCTTAAAAAAGCGCTGAACGTGCCAAAAGCATTTATCGGCGTCGAAATCAACAAACCCCAAGCCATCGACAAACTGCGGGCGGCAATTGCCGGCAACGAAGACGTCGAAATAGTTCCGTTGAAGAAAAAATATCCGCAGGGAGGCGAAAAACAGTTGATTAAAGCCGTTGTCAATCGCGAAGTGCCATCGGGAGGATTGCCCATCGACGTGGGCGCAATTGTACACAACGTGGGTACGGCGCTTGCTGTTTACGAGGCTGTTCAAAAAAATAAACCGCTTATCGACAATGTGATTACTATCACGGGAAAAGATTTGTCCGTCCAGAAAAACCTGCGCGTGAGAATAGGAACGCCCGTGGCAAGCCTTGTTGAACATGTTGGCGGCTTGCCCGAAAATACCGGCAAACTGATTCTCGGCGGACCAATGATGGGCAAGGCAATCAGCAATATCGACGCTCCGACACAAAAAAGCACGTCGGCGCTTTTGATGCTGCCATACAGCGAAGCCCTCCGGCAAACCGCCGCCGCCTGTATCCGCTGTTCGCGCTGCGTGGGTGCCTGCCCTATGAGCCTTGAACCCTATCTGTTGAAGAAATTTGCCGAACGCAATATGTACGACGAACTTGAACAGGATTCCGTACACGACTGCATCGAGTGCGGCTGCTGCCTGTATTCCTGTCCTTCAAATATTGCTCTGCTGGACTATATCAGGATTGGCAAGGCGGAAGTGATGAAAATCAGAAGAAACAGAAAGAAATAATCCGTACAAACGCAATCAGAAAAATACCAGTTAATCAGTTAATCAGTTAATCAGTTAATCAATCATTCAGTTAATCAAAAAAATGCTGACGGGAACTATTATTAACGCAGTTACGGTGATTGCAGGCGGCGCTGCAGGCTTGATATTCAAGAAAAAACTGTCGGCAAAATACGAAATCATCTATTTTCAGACTGTCGGGCTGTTTACCCTGCTGCTTGGCGTAAAAATGGCAATCAACATGTCCGAGCCGTTGCCGGTTATTCTCAGTCTTGTGGCAGGCGGTTTTATCGGGATAAAACTGCGGCTCGAAGAACGGACGGAACGCATGGGCGATTGTCTGAAAACGCTGGTACGGTTGAAGGACGAGCGCTTTACGGAAGGCTTGATTGCCGGATTTCTGCTGTTTTGCACCGGCTCGATGACCGTTCTGGGCGCGGTGGAAGAAGGCTTTGGCAAAACCTCCGATTTGCTGCTGACCAAATCGGTGATGGATTTTTTCTCCGCCATCATGCTGGCGTCGGCTTTGGGTGCGGGAGTGCTTTTCTCTGCCATCCCGCTGCTGATGTTTCAGGGCGGTATCACTCTGGCAGTGTACTTTACAGGCAAAGACATCCCTCCCGCTGTTATCGACGGCATAACAACCGTTGGCGGCGTTATGCTGATGGGTTTGAGTATTAATTTGCTCCAACTGAAAAAGATTTCCGTTATCAATCTGCTGCCGTCGCTGCTGTTTATCACCGCTTTCATCCTGCTGAAAATGCTCGCCACGTAAGTTTTTTGCTTCCGCAAAGGTTTTATCTCGCACAAAGAACTCAGGTACTTTACACATATATAGTGTCCGTCCGAAAACTTGGATACACATATATAATATGTATAAAAAGCGCTTAGCAGAAGGCTGCGCCGTTGTCATGGCGGCTGCGGTTTTTGCATCTCGTAGAGATGCATCGCTCGGCAGAACATCATCACACACTCGCATTTGCATCCCTGCGGGATGCAGGAAATTCTTTGGCAACCGTTTCTACCGAGCGATGCAATCCTGCGGATTGCTCAATTGCTCAGCCTTTCATGTTACAATAATATTTCGACCGACTTTATGGACAGACACCAAATAATCTGTAACAGCACATTCCGTCAGGAATGTATCGCTCGGTAGAAAATGATACGGTTTGCTCTGTCCTGCATCCCGTTAGGGATGCATCCCTAACGGGATGTTATTCTTTCTACCGAGCGACACATCCCGATGGGATGTCTATTTTGCACGAATGTAATCATTTGTACTCTGTCATCTCGCATCCTTAATGAAAATCTACCAAAAATCTTTCCAATCTGCGTTATCTGGTGTGCTTTTTTATCTCGCACAAAATCACAGCGAAAACTTCACTCCGGCGAAAAACATTCGCGGGAATGCAGGACCGTAGATATACGACGAATCTTTATTTTGTCCGAAATCGGGGTCAGGCTGAAAGCTGTCGAAGATGTTTTTTACCCCGCCGTTGATTTCTATTTCGGACGATTTGCCCAAATGAAAATGGCAGGCAAGTTTTATGCCGACGTCAAAGAAATTGCGGGTATGTTTTTCCATATCAACATCTTCGTAAGTGTGCTTCACAAGCATCGAGCCGGTGTGATTGCCAAACAGCGACAGTTTCCATGCGTGCGACAGGTCGAAATTCGACATAAAATAGCCGTAACTGTCGGGAGCGCGAAACATTTTTTGCTGCGCCGGCAGGTTGCTCGACCACTGTTCGGGCTTGCGGTAGCGACTTTGCTGGATGGTATAGCCCAATTGAAGGTCGAAAATGCCCGGCATCACCAGCCGCGCCTCCAGATTGACCCCGCTCACCCTTGCGCCCGCTGCATTTCGACGGACATAAACAATATTCCCCTGGCTGTCAGTGTTATTTGTGGCTTTTTCGAGCGTAAAAACATCGTTCAGCATGGTATGAAAGCCTTCGACCAGCAAATTTCCATGCAATCGCCCAAAACTGTGATACAAATCGGCGGAAGCGCTGATACTGTGCGAGTATTCCGGTCGCAGACTGGGGTCGAGTTCTATCAGGCTCAGCGTTCCATTGACGGCTTCGATGTGCATATCCTCGTTATACGCCTGCGGAGCACGATAACCGCTTGAATAACTTGCGCGAAAGTTGATATTATCACTGAAATTGTAGCGCAAAGTGCCGCGAGGACAGAGAACAGGGCGCTCCATCATATTATGTTTGTCGAGCCTTGTACTTAGAAGAATTCCAAAGTGTTCCGATTTCCACTCATTCTGAATAAATGCGCCGAAAATCTTGCCTGTCTGGGCAATTGTGCGGTTCAGAGCAACATATTTGTCGTTCAAATCATTGACGCTGTATTCAATTCCTCCGGTCAGTTCGGCAGGCATGAGCCAGAGGTGGTCGAAAACGTAAGTGTACTGACTTCCGGCAACAAGAGTGCGGTCGAAAGTTGTCCCGTAGTTGTTTGTATTGATTTCGCCGGCGAAATAACTGTCGCGTTTAATGTCCTGAGCAGAAGTGTATAGCAGTAAACGGTGCGCGTAGTCGGGCGAAAACAGGTCGAAGCGCAAGCCGCCGCCGTTGATATTGCTGTTCAGATACTCGGCAATATCGGCTTCGTGGGGCGGGTTGTCGAAATTATTACCGCCGCGCCGCATTTCGTGGATACGGTGGTATTCGGCTGTGATTTTCGAGTATGTACCTGTGCGATAATAACCTTTAAAGCCCAAAGTCTCGGATTTAATCTTCGGAATATCCGAAAACCCGTCGCCGTTGCGGTCGTAGTGGTTGCGGTCTTTGAGCGTTCCGAAGATATAGACGCCCGCACGGTGGTCGTCGGCAACAAACGAGCCGTTGACGGAGGTATTGACGTCGGTTTTGCCGTTGCCGACAATACTGGTCGAGTTCGTCAGCGTCAGCGAATTGCGCAGAGGTTCTTTGGTGATGATATTCACCACGCCGCCAATGGCGTTTGAGCCAAACAGCGCCGAGCCGCCTCCGCGCACAACCTCCACACGCTCAATCATGCTGACGGGCAATTGCTCCAGCCCGTAAACCGTTGCCAGCGAGCTGAAAATTGGTCGCCCGTCCATCAAAATTTGCGAATACTGCCCGTCCAGACCATTGATACGCAACTGTGTAAAGCCGCAGTTGCTGCAATTTGTTTCGAGGCGCAGCCCCGGAAGGAAGTTCATCGTCTCCGAAAGGTTGGAACTCGAGACCGTCTCGAAAAGTTTCGCCGAAATAACATTCACAATCACACCCGATTCCTGTTTGCGGGCTTCATTTCGGGTGGCGGAGACTATCACTTCGTCCAGTGCGAAGCTCTGCTCCTCTATCTCAAAGTTCAGTTCCACCGTTTTATTGTCTTCAAGTGTAACTGTTTTTTCCACAGTGGCGTAGCCCACCAGCGAAGCCGTTAATGTTATGTTGCCTGTCGGCAAATCCTTCAAAAAATAATGTCCGGTGGCGTCGGTAGCTATACCTGTCGAAGTGCCTTTCACAACGATGGTTACGTCCGACAGATGTTCGCCGCTTTTGGCGTCTATCACGTGTCCAAAAATATTGGCGTCCCTGTCTGTTGCTGTGGACATCAGCATTTTGGGACAAAAAAGTATTATAAAAAATATTCCTTTATATATAAAATTCATGTCTTGTAAAAAATAAATTATTGCGGACGGGGTTTTTCCCCGCCATTTTAATGTTTAGTGATTAGTGATTAGCGATTAGCGATTAGCGATTAATTTCCTGCTCAGCCGACTTTATTTCACACAAATCCGACCAAATTTCAAACTAATCATTGAAAAAATCCGGCAAATCCGACTGAAAAATCAGCCCAACCGAGCAAAATCGTCAATCAAAAATCAAAAATCGTCAATCAAAAATCGTCAATCGTCAATCAAAATGGGGTGGAGCGCGGAGATTGTAGCTCCGAAGAACAATTTTGGGGATTTTTGACAGATGAACGATGTTCATAATCCGCCATTTCTGCCTGAACATCAGCAGTATGAGGCAGGGAACAAGGGTCATCAGCAAACAGGAAAGGAAGTCGATGGTACGAACCTGCATGGCTGTGTGAGTATGTGCCGGAGTGTCCGATTTTTCGACATAGAAGTGCGAATGGGCTATATTTTTCCCGTCAATAACGTGCGTATGTATAAAAAAACCAACGTTTACCGCGTAAACAGCCAGAAACGTAAGCATAATTACCGCAACTGTGCGCTTTCCTAATCTTTCAATCATTTTTATATCAAAATCGGGCGCAAAATTAATACTTTTTTCGCAGTCTGCAAAAAAAAAATTTTGTTTTTTGCTTCAATCCAAATATTATGACTATATTTGCAGAAGTAAAATTGAACGCTATCGACATTAAATTCATTGATTTTGATGTTTTTAACGAGCAATTCGACGAAAAAAAAATAATTAGACGTAGTATTAACTTAAAAAAAAAATTACAATTATGGCTCGTCCTGTTACTTTGTACACGCTTCAGTGGGGTGATTTGCCCCTCGAAGTTGTTTGCCAGAAGGCAAAAGCGTTCGGTTATGACGGTCTGGAACTTGGTATCCCGCCTCATATCGACGTACGACAAACCGACCCTGCTTATTTTCAGGGCATCAAAGACCTGTTGCACAAGCACGGGCTTAGCGTTTACGCTATCTCGACCCATTTAATCGGTCAGGCGGTATGCGACAATATCGACATCCGTCACAAGGAAATTCTTCCCGATTATATCTGGGGCGACGGCGATCCCGAAGGCGTCCGTCAGCGTGCGGCACAGTCGCTTATCCAATCCGCCCACGCCGCCAAAGCTCTTGGCATCGATGTGGTTGTGGGTTTCACCGGCAGTTCGATCTGGCACTATCTCTATTCGTTTCCGCCCGTCTCCGAGCAGATGATTAACGACGGATACGCCGATTTTGCCCGCCGAATGAAGCCTGTTCTCGACGAATACAGCAGTCTGGGCGTCAAATTCGCACTCGAAGTCCACCCCACCGAGATTGCTTTCGACACCATTTCGGCTCGACGTGCTCTGGACGCTCTCGACAATCACCCCGCCTTCGGATTCAACTACGACCCCAGTCATTTCGGCTATCAGGGCGTTGATTATGTGGATTTTATCTACGAATTTTCCGACCGTATCTTCCATGTTCACATCAAAGATGTATATTGGAGCGACACACCCAAGCAAGTCGGCGTCTTCGGCGGATATGTTACCTTCGGCGACCACCGCCGCTTCTGGAATTTCAGAAGTCCGGGCAGGGGAAAGATTAAATTTGAGGAGATTATCCGAGCTCTGAACGTTATCGGTTACAATGGACCCCTCTCGGTTGAGTGGGAGGACAGCGCAATGGACCGCGAACAGGGCGCAATGGAATCCGCAAACCTCGTAAAGGCGCTTGATTTCAAGCCCTCGGCAGTTGCTTTCGACGCCAATTTTGGCAAATAATGCCTCCGCTGTACTAAAAAACGTAAAGGCAGGAAATTTTTTTTCCTGCTTTTTTGTTGATTTTAAAAATTTCATATTATGGAAAAACAGTTGATAGAAACAGATGCAGCGGTAATTCGTTTTTCGGGCGATTCGGGCGATGGAATGCAACTCACCGGAACTCTTTTTGCCGACACCGCCGCCTTTGCGGGTACGGGAATTTCTACTTTCCCCGATTTTCCCGCCGAAATACGCGCACCACAGGGAACTGTTGCCGGAGTATCAGGTTTTCAGGTTCATGTGGGATGCGGTGAAATAAAAACGCCGGGCGATTTTTGCGATGTGCTGATTGCAATGAATCCCGCCGCTCTGAAATCGAACGCCCGATGGACAAAAGCCACAACAACAATTATTGTTGACGCCGATTGCTTTACCACCAGAGACATCGAAAAAGCAGGACTGAAAAGCGACGATGTTTTTGCCGAACTCGGTCTGAGCGACCGCCATATTGTCTATGCTCCAATATCTTCGCTCACCAGAGAATGTCTCGCCTCCTTCGAGCTCGACAACAAAACCAAAACGCGAAGCAAAAACATGTTTGCTCTGGGAATTTGCTTCTATCTGTATAATTTATCAACCGATTATGCCGAAAAATATTTTGAAGGCAGATTCAAAAAGAAACCACAGTTTATCGAGCCAAACAGACTTGTGCTGAAAAGCGGATACAACTATGCAGCAAATATTCAGGCAATTCCCAACACATACAGAATAAAAGTCTCACATCCCGAAAAGGGAAAATATCGCAATATCACCGGCAATCAGGCAGCGGCATGGGGGCTGATTGCCGCCTCCGAAAAATCGGGTTTGTCGCTCTTTTGCGGCTCATATCCAATTACTCCGGCAACAACAATTCTCGAAGAACTTGCCGCGCGTAAAGACCTTGGAGTAACAACCCTTCAGGTTGAAGACGAAATTGCCGGAATATGTACGGCAATAGGCGCGTCATACGCAGGAAATCTGGCTGTTACCACAACGTCGGGACCGGGCTTGTCGTTGAAATCCGAGGCGCTGGGACTGGCAGTTATGGCTGAACTTCCGCTGGTTATCATCGATGTACAGCGCGGCGGACCCTCAACAGGCTTGCCAACCAAACCCGAACAGGCAGATTTGGCTCAGGCGCTTTGGGGGCGAAACGGCGAATGTCCGCTGATAGTCATGGCGGCGCTCTCGCCCGCCGACTGTTTTGAAAAGGCATTCACTGCCGCCAAACTGGCTGTGGAACACATGACTCCCGTTATTTTGCTCAGCGACGGGTTCATTGCAAACGGCTCCGAACCATGGAAAATTCCGCGCATGGCTGATTTTCCACAAATCACCCCACCGATTGTTCCCGAAGGTGTTGAAAAATACATGCCTTACGAACGCGACACCCTGCGTCTGGCGCGACGATGGGCTATCCCCGGAAAAAAAGGTCTCGAACACCGAATCGGAGGTCTCGAAAAAGATTTTATCAAAGGCAGCCCGACAATCGATCCCGACAATCATCAGAAAATGGTGAGCGTCAGAGCCGAAAAAATTGCAAGAGCAGCAAATTATATCCCCGAACAGACAATAATCGGACAAGCGTCGGGCGAGCTGCTCGTTGTGGGCTGGGGAGGCACTTACGGTCATCTGTTTACAGCCGTCCGGCAAATGCAGGCAGAAGGTAAAAGCCTCAGCCTCGCACAGTTTGCACATATCAATCCGATGCCAAAAAATACGGAACAGATATTTGACGGATTTAGAAAAATAATTGTCTGCGAACTTAATTCCGGACAGTTTGCAAACTATCTGCGTATGCAATTCCCCAATTTCAAATATCTGCAATATAATAAAGTACAGGGATTGCCCTTCACCGTCGGCGAACTGATAGAACGATTCAATGACGAATTAAAAATTACGATTTTTGATTTTTGATTTACGATTGATGAATTATTTCAAATAAATATTAATCACTAAACATTATGTTAAAATATACATCTACAGAATTTAAAAGCGATCAGGAAGTAAAATGGTGTCCGGGTTGCGGAAATTATGCTATTTTGGCAGCGGTGCAGAAAGCCTTGCCCGAAGTTGCCGAAGAACATGGCTACGAAAAGGAACGGTTTATTTTTGTGTCGGGAATAGGATGTTCGTCGCGATTTCCCTATTATGTTAATACTTACGGATTTCATGGCATACATGGCAGAGCTTCGGCAATTGCGACGGGCGTCAAAGTAGCAAATCCCAAACTGAGCGTCTGGCAAATTACCGGCGACGGCGACGCTCTGGCTATCGGCGGAAATCATTTTATTCATGCTATCCGACGAAATATCGACCTGAATATTATCTTGTTCGATAACCAGATTTACGGACTGACCAAAGGGCAGTATTCGCCAACATCGCGGCTGGGAACGGTAACCAAAACCTCGCCCTTCGGAACGGTGGAACATCCTTTTGTACCGGGCGAAATCGTTCTGGGAGCGCGCGGTACGTTCTTTGCCCGCACTCTCGACGTCGATGTGAAGCTGACAACCGAATGCCTCATTGCTTCGGCGCGACACGACGGTACGTCGGTTACAACGGTGCTGCAAAACTGCGTGATTTTCAACGACGGAACCCACAAAGCATACGCCGCCCGCGACGCCCGCGAGGAACATACAATAATTCTGCGCCACGGCGAACCAATGATTTATGGCAAAAACAGGGACAAAGGACTGGTTATTGATCACGAAAATCTGCGTCTCAAATCGGTGAAAATTGGCGAAAACAGCATCACCGAAAAGGATATTCTGGTGCATAACATGGAAAATCCCAACCCCGGCATCCACATGATGCTGGTAAACATGAAGTTCCCGGATTTGCCCGTCGCGCTTGGCGTGATACGGGCGGTGAAGGATTCGACATACAACGAAAATGTTTGCGAACAACTCGAACGCAGCCGCCAGCATCCAACATATCATAATGTGGACGAGCTGCTGAACAGCGGCGTAACCTGGGAAATATAAAGCACCGACAGACACAAAGATGCAAAAGGCGCAGCCCTCAACGATGTTAATTGCCCTGTGCAGGTCTTGAAATACACGTTGTTATCGAAAAATTAGCATATTTAAAATAAAATATCTACTTTTGCGCCGTCAAAATTGCCACTTTAGCTCAGTGGTAGAGCAGCTCACTCGTAATGAGCAGGTCGTGGGTTCGAATCCCATGAGTGGCTCCATTTAAAAATCAGATTGTTGATTGTGTGGAAATTCGATATACTTGGCGGAGATTTTGAACAGACAACTTTGCAAATGAAGCCCGACTGCGAGGGCGAAGTTGTTTGTACTCTGGTACGTGCAAAAACAAACAAAGGACAACCATCGATACTTTATATACATGGTTTCAACGATTATTTTTTTCAACGGGAAATGGGCGAACGCTTTACGCAGCAAGGCTATAACTTCTATGCGCTGGATTTGCGGAAATGCGGACGCTCGATTCGTCCATGGCAAAGACGCTGTAATATGCATAATATCAGCGAATATTATGAAGATATTGATGCGGCTACGGAACTTATAAAAAAAGAAACAAACGAAAATCTGATATTTTTGGGACATTCGACGGGCGGGCTGATTTTGTCGCTTTATCTCAACAGTCGCAGTGAAAATATTGCCAAAGCCTTGATACTCAACAGTCCGTTTCTTGAAATGAATGTCAAAAATTCACTGAAAAAATTTATTCCTTATGTTTCGCTTGTGGCAGGAATGTTTCCGAATTTGCGGATTAATAAAGGTTTATCACTGAACTACGGATATTCGATTGCCAAAAGAATATATGGCGAATGGGAGTTCAACGAAGAATGGAAACCGCTGGCGGTGTCGTCGGTAACAGCCGGCTGGCTGAGAGCCATCCATAAGGCGCACAGGCAAATTCGGCGCGGTCTCGACCTGAAATGTCCCGTATTGGTGATGTGCTCCGACAAATCGTACAAAAACAGGGAATGGTCGGAACAGTTTGCGAAGGCGGATGCTGTTCTCGACGTAAACGATATTTTAAAATATTCCCGTCATCTGGGTGAAAATGTGCATTATGCCGTTATAGATGACGGTCTGCACGATTTGATTCTGTCGGCATCCGCAGTGAGAAACAGGGTGTACGGTGAAATGTTTGTTTTTCTCGAAAAACAAGTTGAATTTTCTCAAAAAACATCCCTGTCTGTTGTAGATAATTGATTGTGTATAACTGAGTAATCAAAAGTCCGCAGGGAATTTTTTAGTGATTAATGATTAGTGATTAACGCCTGCGGCGGCTGACAGGCTGAGCCGTAAAGTCCCGCAGGGACTTTTGATTGCTATGACGTTCATTTCTTAATAATATTCTAATAGATGATTTAGCCGTGCGTCAGCCCCTGTTACTCTTGGCTGGGATGCCTCTTCCAGGCTCTTCAAGTGGGGGGTACAGATGTTAAAACTGTTAGAAACAAGCGAATTATACTCCTCTTTTCAAATGGGGTATGCAGATGTTGAAATTACTTGAACTGAATGAATTAACGGAAGACGAGAGAGAAAAATTAAACTTTCTGTTTGAGTGGGAAAAAGAAAATACAGGAGAAACTCTCCTCAAACAAAAGAGAGCCTACTCAAAAAAGTGGCATGAAAATTTTTGAGAACTTTTGAGGATTTTTGACACCCCACCCGCAGGGACGGGGTGGTTTGGCATCCGCAGCCTCCCTACCCGTAAACACCGTAGAGACGTTGCATGCAACGTCTCTACAAACGAAAAACACAACCATGCTGGCGGGGCAATATCCTTCGCGGAGACGCACGCCGTGGAAACGCACGCCGCGGAGACGCACGCCGTGGAAACGCACGCCGTGGAGACGCACGCCGTGCGTCTCTACATCGTGGCAAACAATCACAAAAATCATTTAAATCATCCTGAAATCACAGTTCCGACAATTGGCGGTGCAAACACCGTAGGGGCAGGGCGCGTCCTGCCCCTACGCCAACGAATGTATTTGCAGAGGCAAAAAATCTGCGCAAATCCGTCAAATCTGCGTCATCTGCGTGCTAAAAGACCAAACCCGACGCCCAAAAACCCGATATCCATGAAAAAAATTTTTACAGCAACCATACCGCTGTATTTCAGTAAAAACAGAACAAATTATTATAGTATAAAAAAAATAAATTTTGCCAATTAAAAATAAACATCTACTTTTGCGCCCGAAAAACAAAATATGATGAAGTTGATATGCACGCTGTGTATGCCGATGGAATCGAAAGGAGAGTACAGGGTTGGTTTGTGAATATTTTAAAATGTATAGTATTTGTAAATTAATTTAGTATTCTTGATATGAAAGGTTATTGTGATTGTAGTTTACGCGAATTTGTTGCCCCCCTGACGCAGAAATTATTCTGTGCCACGCTTTCCTATTTATATATATCAAGAGAGAGAGAGAGAGAGAGAGAGAGAGAGAGAGAGAGAGAGAGAGAGAGAGAGAGAGAGAGAGAGAGAGTATAGATCAGCGAGTTACGCATGTTTTGCGCTCGCGTTGGTACACACACTCTCTAAGACAGGTAACTATACTGTTGCACAGGCAGTTTCGGCTGCTAATTTTCACCATCAATATAATTCCAATATCAGCCCCGCTGAATGCATTGTGCATTTCC
>JAITIA010000063.1 GCA_031279695.1 Prevotellaceae bacterium
TAACGCTGCAGACGCAGTAAGTAAAAATATGGTCAGTAATAATATTCTTCTCATTTTTCGTTATATGATTGAGTTATTATAATGATTATCGTATATAAACTTTTGTAACCGACAGCCGCGACTGAAAGCCGTTCCAAAATATCTTCCGTTTGGCTTTGCAACTTGCTTCGTCCGGATATATTGTACTGCAATTTAACAGGTTCATGTCTTTAAATCTAATTTTTAATTTTGCAAAAGTAATGCTTTTTTATTACGTATGCAACAATTTATTCAATTTCATTCGTTCGGACAAGACCTTGTCGGCTCTATCCACGCAGGCTGTGCCTGCTTCTTTGTTAGCAGGCACAGCCTGCCAAGATAAACCGGACGAGGCACAGCCTCTCGTCCGAACAACGGCACAAACACATTCGTCGGCGTAGGGGCGTTGCACGCAACGCCCCTACATGGCGGCGAACATTGCTCCGTAATCACCGGCGACGCAACCCCTCCCGTCAGGGACGGCGGTTGGTAGAAAACGTAAGCCTGCACTGCGACCAGAAACATTCGCGCAAATCGGAGAGCAATCTGCACTGCGGTTAGAAACTTTCTTTTTTTTTCGATGCAGGCTGCTGGGCGACAGGAAAGTTTCTTTTTTTTCGCAGTGCAGGCTGCTGGGCGACAGGAATCATTCATATTTTTCGCAGTGCAGTCTGCTGGACGGTTAGAAACCTTCGCGCCGGTTGCAGTGCAGAGATATTTACGAAAAACCGGCTCAATATTTTTTCGAGGATAGGAGGTTGTACACGGATTGTAAGTTACTTACAAAGGACACAGATTTGCTCGTGGTTTTATGAAATCCGTGCAAATCCGTAAAATCCGTGTCATCCGTGTGCCTTCGTCAACAAATTCCCAATCAAAAATCATCAATCTAAAATCAACAATCAACAATCTAAAATCAACAATCAACAATCAACAAATCGGAATAAGTTTTCATCAAAGCGGAGGCTATATTCTGGAGAGAAAATCGTTGGACATATTCTTTACCTTTTGCACGCATGAGGTTTGCTTGTTGCGGATTATCGATAATTTGTATCACTGCGCGGGCAAGTGCGCGGTGGTCGTTGGGAGCGATGTAGAGCGAGTGGTTGCCTCCGGCTTCTTCCAAGCACGAGCCGACGGCGGCAATTACCGGCGTTTCGCTGGTCAGCGCCTCTATTATCGGGATGCCGAAACCTTCAAAAAACGAGGGATAGACAAATACTGCCGCCGCCTGATAGAGCGCCGGCAAGTGGGCAAAGGGTACGTTGTTAAGGATATGCAGACGCTGTTCGACTCCCAGTTGTTCTGCGCGTTTTTCTACTTCTTGCTGATAGGCTGTTGGTTTGCCCACCGCCACCAAATGCAGTGTTGGCGGCAAATGTGGCAGCGCCTCGACTGCCAACATAAGGTTTTTACGGCTTTCGACAGTTCCCACATTCAAGATAAATTGGGGCGGCAACCCGTATTTTTCGACCGTCGCCAAGCGGCATTGGGGGTCGACGCGGACGGCAAACGACGGATGGCAGGATTGATATATGACAGTGATTTTATTGGCGTCGATGTTGAAAAACGATACAATATCGCGTTTGGTACATTCGCTGACGGCAATAATATGATGTGCCTTACGGCAGGCGTATCGAAATTTGAAGCGATAAATGGCACAATCGATGGGCTTGTAGAATTGCGGGTAACGCATAAATATCAAATCGTGGATGGTAACAATGGTTTTGACGCCTGTTTTTGCCAATCCGAGCGGAATTTCGTTGCTCAACCCGTGAAAAATCTCCACGCCGGCGGCAACAATATCCTTTTTTATGCCCGCCATACGCCAGAGCGAGGCAAAACGCTTGTGCAATCCCGAAGGAAAAATAAAAGAAACGTTCCGACGTTGGTACAGATTTGCTAATCGCGGATTTTCTTTCCGTCGCGGAGCAAAAAGGTAATAATTGTTGTCGGGAAAATATTCCGACAATATTTCAATCGCTTGACGGCTATAATTTCCAAGCCCCGTATTATTTTGAACAGCGCGTTTAGCGTCAAATCCTATTTTCCGACCGTATAGTTCTTTCATTTTGCATAAAAAATTTGCGCAAAAGTAGATAAAAATTGTTTGTATCAAAATTTTCTTTACCTTTGCATCGTGTTTTTTCAATCGATAGAAATATATATTAATAAATAGATGAACGTTTTAAAATGTAAAACATTATGACAACAAGAAGAAATTTTATTAAACAAACGCTTGCGGCAGGCGCCGGAATGATTGTGGCGCCAACAATAGTTCCCGCATCGGTGTTCGGAAAAAATGCTCCGTCGAACAGAATAAATATCGGGGCAATAGGCGCGGGACGAATATCTCGCGGACACGATATGCCGGGCGTCTGGCGGTTCGACGAGGTGCGTATTGTTGCCGTTGCCGACGTGGATATGAACCGCGCCGTCGATGGCGGTAAATTGGTTGAAGAACATTATACCAAAAAACTTGGTTCGCCTTATTCGGGTGTAAAAGTTTATCAGGATTATGAAGAGATACTCGCCAACAAGGACGTGGACGCCGTGCTTATTAGCACTCCCGACCATTGGCATGCAAAAAATGCAATCGACGCCGTTCACGCCGGCAAAGATGTGTATCTCCAAAAACCCACCTCTCTGACCGTCGAAGAAGGACGGCTGATGAGCAACGCCGTCAATGCTACGGGACGAATATTCCAGATTGGCAGCCAGCAGCGCTCGATGCCGCAGTTCCGCGTTGCCTGCGAATTGGTGCGCAACGGACGTATCGGGCAACTGAAAAGTGTGGAAATACGCCTCCCCGGCGACCCCGCCGGCGGCTCGACCGCCGAAATGCCCGTTCCTGCAAATCTTAACTACGACAAATGGCTGGGACCAACCCCCAACGTTTATTATACCGAAGAGCGCGTACATCCACAGAAGGGCTACGGTCGTCCGGGCTGGCTGCGCTGCGAACAGTTTGGCGCAGGCATGATCACCGGCTGGGGCGTTCATCACTTCGATATCGCACATTGGGCTATGGATACCGAATATTCGGGTCCGGTCGAAATATCGGGCAAAGCCGAGTTTGCAACCGGCGGGCTGTGGAACGTCCACGGACCCTACGAAACAGAAATGCTCTACGCAAACGGCGTGGTGGTGTCGGGCGTAACCGAAAGTAAGGAAAAACCCAACGGACTGCTGTTTACCGGCGCCGAAGGCTGGATTTTTGTTAGTCGCGGCAACTATTCCGCCTCCGCCTCCGACCCAATAAGCGCCCGCTCGGAAGCATTGAAAGCCTCCGACCCGAAAATACTGTCGCCACTGACCGACAACGACCCCGTCCGTCTCTATGTCAGCAGCGACCACCATGGCAACTGGCTCGAATGCGTCAAATCGCGACGGCTGAACATCACCCCAGCCGAAGTTGCGCACCGTTCCTGCTCCGTGTGCCTGTTGCAGCATATCGCCATGAAACTCGGACGAAAACTGTACTGGAACCCGATAACAGAACGCTTTACCAACGACGACGAAGCAAACGTAATGCTTGCGCGTCCCTCGCGTCCTCCATATAATTTCTAAATTGAATACATAATATATAACAGGTATCGATGAAAAAAGCAGTTTTATTGACAGCAGTTTTGTTTGCAGCCATCGCACTTGCCGCCGGCGAAATAAAAATCAGCGTCGAGGCAGGCTGGCACACACGTAACAACTGTATTGTTCAAGCCGATGTATCGCAGCTGAATATCGACGGCAACGCCGCTATCACAATGTACGAAACGGGCAGTAAAACCCGCCGCGCGGTAGCCTGCCAAACAATAGTCGAAGACGGTAAAATTGCCCGCATCTGCTGGTTGCTCGACGGGGAAACCCGCGCCTGCACCAGGCGCACATTTGCCGTTCATACAGCGGTAGCCTCCGCCGGCGCTCCGTTGCCCGCCCCGTTGATGTCGGCGGACGACGACGGCAAAACCATAGTCCTGAAAAAGGACGGACACAGTATTTTGCAGTATAATCATGCCCGCGTCGAACCGCCCGAAGGCGTAAAAAGCCTCTACGGAAGAAGCGGATTTCTCCACCCCGTATGGTCGCCCGCAGGAAACGTTCTCACCACCATCCAACCCAAAGATCATATTCATCACTACGGAATATGGAACCCGTGGACAAAGATAGAATACGGCGGAAAAATCTACGACCTGTGGAATATTGGCGGCGGGCAAGGAACGGTGAAGTCGGAGCGCATTGAAACAAAATACGGGGGCAATATTTTTACAGGATACACTGCCACGCTTGCTCACTGCATCTTCGACGCCTCGAAAGAAACGGTAATCATGACCGAAGAGTGGCGCGTCAAAGCATGGAATGTCCCCGAAGGTTTTCTCTGGGATTTCGAGTCGCATCTGACGCCCGCCGTCAGCCTTCCTGTGCTGATAAAAGAATATCGATATGCAGGCTTCGGCTATCGCGCCACCGAAACGTGGACAAAAAACAACTGCGAAATGCTGACGTCCGAAGGAAAAATCCGGCGCGACATTGACGGCACGCGCGCCCGCTGGATATACGTTACCGGCGCGGCGGGCAACGGACGGGCAGGGCTGCTGTTTATGGCGCATCCCGCCAACTACAACTCGCCCGAACCACTGCGTATCTGGGACGAAAACGCCAACGGCAACAGAGGCGACGTGTTTATCAACTTTGCCCCAACAAAAAACCGCGATTGGCTGCTTGAACCGGCAAGCCGCAAAGTGCTGCAATATCGCATTCTGGCATACGACGGCGAAATGACCGCCGCACGCGCCAACCAACTATGGATTGACTTTGCATATCCACCGATGGTAGTGATTAGTGGTTAGTGGTTAGTGGTTAGTGCCTGACGGCGGCGATGTCTGAACTGTGATTTTAGAGTGATTTGTGTAAACCTCCCCCTGCCCCCTCCAAAAGAGGGGAATGCTGGCGGCGATGTAGAGACGCACGCCGTGCGTCTCTGCAAAGATTGTTTGCGGCGGCGTTGTGCGTCGCAATGTAGAGACGGGGCATGCAACGTCTCTACGGTGTTTGCCGGTCAAGAGATTGCCACGCACGCCCAAGTCCCGCAGGGACTGTATTAGTGATTAGTGGTTAATGATTAGTGATTAATGCCTGCGGCGGATAGGCAGAGGCGGAAAGTCCCGCAGGGACTGCACATTATTAACCGGTGGCTTTAGCCTCCGGCATCGACCCCGCCACGCGCCCAAGTCCCGCAGGGACTGCACATTATAATCGACGATATTAATGATTTTGAATTTATAATAATTATTAAACAGATAAATATAATAAGAATGAAAAAAAGATTATTTATTACAGGATTTTTACTGCTTTTTGCCGGCATTATGTGCGCACAAAAAGCAAATGTTACCGCAAAACAGACTGGTAACAGAATTGATATCACCATCGGTAACCGGTTTTTTACGAGTTATCATTTTCAGGAGGACGAAAAATATCCGTTCTTTTATCCGCTCAACGCCCCCGTTTCGGGCGGCAGCGTAACCTCGATGCGCAATGGCGAGTATCCGCATCATAGTTCACTGTTCTTTGGCTGCGACCGCGTAAACGGCGGCAACTACTGGCAAGAAGGGCTGGAACGCGGACGGATAGTTTCCATCGGAGCGCGTGTTGTCGAGGCGCAGGGCGAATGCGCAGTTATTGAAGATGAATGTATCTGGAAACGTCCCGACGCGCAGTCGCCAATCATCGACAGGCGGCGGATTACCGTTTCGTCGCCGTCGAAAGACATTTATCAACTCGATTTTGACATCGAAATGGAAATGCTTATGGATGTTACTATCGACAAAACCAACCATTCGCTGTTCAGCGCCCGAATCGACCCCGACTTGTCGGTCAAACAGGGCGGCGTGATGATCGACGCCGACGGCAGGCAAGGCGAAAAAGCCACGTTTGGACTTGCCTCGCCCTGGATCGACTGCTACGGAACGCGCAAAACGGGAACGGAAGGCGTGGCAATCATGCAGCACCCGTCGAACAAATGGTATCCGTCGCCATGGTTTACGCGCGACTACGGCTTCGTGTCGCCAACGCCAATGTATTGGCCCGAAGACAACGCCGCCACCCGATTGAAAAAAGGCGAGGTGCTGAAACTCCGCTATCGCGTGCTTGTTCATGCCGGCAACAGCCTGCAAGCCGGCATTGCCAGCGCATTTGAAAAATATAAAAACGAATAATAATCAATCAAAATGAAAAAAAAAGTGAAATATCTTACTCTATTTATCTTCCCGTTGCTTTTGCTGAATGCCTGTGAAATGAAAAACGCAAAAACCAACGCGCGGCTGATAACTCTCGATCCGGGTCATTTCCACGCCGCTCTGGTGCAGAAAAATTCGTACCCCGAAACAAGCCGCGACGTATATGTCTATTCGCCCGCCGGTCAAGATCTCGACGAACATCTTAAACGAATAGCGGGCTACAATGCGCGACAGGAAAACCCCACCAACTGGAACGAAATAGTTTATACCGGCAACGATTTTCTCGAAAAAATGCTGAGCGAAAAAAAGGGGAACGTCATGGTAACTGCCGGCAATAACGGGAAAAAAATCGATTATATTGGTCAAACATTGGCGGCGGGCATAAATGTGCTGTCGGATAAACCAATGGCTGTGGATATCGCCGGCTTCGACAAACTTGTCGCCTGTTTTGCTCTGGCACGCGCTAAGGGCTTGCTTCTTTACGATATAATGACCGAACGGTTTGAAATAACCACTATCCTGCAAAAAGAATTTTCGATGATCCCCGCCGTGTATGGCGAGCAGCAAAAAGGCTCGGTGGACGATCCGGGCGTGGTGAAAGAAAGCGTTCACCACTTTTTCAAAACCGTTTCGGGCAAACCGCTGATTCGTCCCGCCTGGTTTTTCGACGTCGAGCAGCAGGGCGAAGGCATTGTGGATGTAACAACGCATCTGGTCGATCTCGTTCAGTGGGAATGTTTCCCTGAACAGATTATCGACTATAAAAACGAGGTCGAAATATTAGATGCAACCCGTTATACTACAGCCATCTCGCCCACACAATTTCGGGAAGTTACGGGGCTAAATTCCTATCCCCAATATCTGATGAAAGACGTTAGGGACGACACTCTGCACGTTTATGCAAATGGCGAAATCCGCTATAAAATACGCGGCGTACACGCCAAAGTTGCAGTCGGCTGGAATTACGCCTACCCCGCAGGCGGCGGCGACACGCACTGGTCGATAATGAAAGGCAGCAAAGCGTATCTGCTTATCGAACAGGGTCAGGCGCAAAACTACAAACCGGCGCTGTATATCAAATGTGTTGCTGCGGATACCGAACAGTATGAACAAGATTTGCAAAAAGCAATGTTGCAAATAACAGCAAAATATCCGGGAGTGAGCCTCAAAAAAACCGGCGAGGCTATCTGGGAGGTCGCCGTGCCTGCCAAATATCACAACGGACATGAGGCTCATTTTGGACAGGTTACCGAGAATTTTCTCCGATATTTAAAAGCCGGCGCATTGCCCGAATGGGAAATACCAAACATGATTGCCAAATATTTTATCACAACTCAGGCGCTCGAAATAGCAAAAAACAAAACAAAATAATGGAAATTTTTATTCTGACCTCAATTTGTTTAGCCTGCTGTTTTGTTGTTATCGGGATAAGAATCTGGATAAAAGGCGAATTTGCCGAAACAGAAATCGGACGTAATAAAAATATGCAAAAATTGGGAATAAGTTGCGCCAAAGACGACGAAACGGTTTTGCACGGCAATGGCGCACAGTCCGACGCCGCCTGCAAAGGCTGCGCTCTTTTAACAAAATGCAAATTTTAGATTTACGGATTTAGATTTATGATTATTATGCTTGAACAATCATCAACCGTTGATTTAAAATCTGAAATTAACGAAATAATTTCTATAATAGTTGCCTCAATTAAAACCGTCCAATCTAAGTGATGCGAAATAAACAATTTATAAACTTTCAATATAAGGATGAAATATTTACCGCAAGGAACGCAAAGCTTACGCAAGGAACGCAAAGGCTTTGCGCCCTTTGCGTAACCTTTG
>JAITIA010000071.1 GCA_031279695.1 Prevotellaceae bacterium
AACATTTTGGCTTCGGTCTGGCATGGAACATCGCCGCAAAATTACACATTTTTTTTTACCCGCAAACATGCTCGTACGTTATCATTGTGTAACAGTTAATTACATTAAAAGAGGATTGCGCGCAACGCCCCTGCATTGCGGCAAACAATGTGCTGCCGCAAATCACAAAAATCATCAAAATCACCCTAAAATCACAGTTCAGACAACGCCGCCGCAGGCACTAACCACTAATCACTAAATAAAGTACCGGCATTATAGCGCTTCCATCTTTTTTGAATCGAAAAAGGCTTTATTGGCATTAAATGTATCGTCGTATATACAAGGAATTATTTCTTTGCCGGTTGTGTCCACAAAGCCCCATTTGCCGTTCTGCTCCACTTTTGCTTTGCCACCCGAAAAAAACCATACGTTATCGTATTTACAATGAACAATTTCCTTGCCGGTTTTGTCCACAAAACCCCATTTGCCGTTCTGTTTTACCGAGGCAAAACCTTCCGAAAAAAAATCGATAAACTCGTATCTGCAAGGAATCACCTCTTTACCCGATTTGTCCACCACGCCACATCTGTTGTTCGACCGTACTATTGCCAACCCGTTGCGGAATAAATCTACCGTATCGTATTTACAAAGAAGTATTTCCCTACCCAATTTGTCCACCGCACCCCATTTATTGTTCAATTTTGCCAGAGCAAGCCCGTCGTGAAAGGCGTCGATTGTGTCGTAGCGACACTGTATCACCTCTTTACCCGATTTATCGACCACGCCCCATTTGTTGTTCAATTTTACCATTGCCAACCCGTCGCGGAACAGATTTACCAAGTCATACTTACAGGAAACCACCTCTTTACCCGATTTGTCGGTGAAACCATATTTGCCGTTCACTTTTACCGAAACCAGACCGTCGGTGCAATTTTGAGCGCTGCCGTTCACAACGGCAAGCGTCGCCATAATTAAAAATAATATTTTTTTCATTTTACAATCTGTATATCAAATTTTTAAATCATTCAATAACTTCTATTTTTGCCGATGCAGGCATTTTCCTACAATAAGCAACGATACTTGTAAAATGTTCGCTCGGATTAAAGATTTTTGGCACGCTTGATAAAACATCGCAAAAAAGCCTCAATATTTGAAAATTTTGCTCGAAAATTTTATGTTTCAATTGAAAAATACAGCCATTCTCAAAAAAAAATGGCGTTATAAATCAGGATATTAAAATATTTTTTTATCTAAATGAAACAATCAATCGATAAATGTATTATATTAGCGGCGGATTTTACACGGTTTTAGTGATTTTGATAAAAAAGATAAACTTTTAAAACAGAATAGGATATGAGTTATCTGAAATTTAATAAATGTGAACTTGTGAATCTAGAGTATTCACTTCCCATTGAGATGTTAAACACCAACAGAGCAGGTGGTTACACAAGTACAACCATTGTTGGGTGCAATACGCGAAAATATCACGGCTGGCTGGTATGCCCAATCGAGGAATTTGGCGGCGAAAAACACGTGCTGCTCTCGGCGCTCGACGAAACCATTGTTCAGCACGAACAGGCTTTTAACCTTTCAATCCGCAAATATCCGGGGATATACGAACCGAGAGGACACAAGTATATCGTTGATTTTGAGTTTGAACCAACACCATCGCTGACTTATCGCGTTGGCGGGGTGTTGCTGAAAAAGGAACTGATTGTGGTTCACAACGAAGAACAAATTTTGCTGCGTTATACCTTGCTCGACGCCCACTCCCCTACCCTACTGCGCCTCAAACCGATGCTCGCCTATCGGAGCATTCACCAGCTGAGTAAAGCCAATATGTATGCCAACACGCAGTTCCGGAACATTGCCGGCGGAATTGCGTCGAAACTTTATGCCGGCTATCCCACTCTGAACATGCAAATTAGCAAAAACAGCGAATTTGTTGCCATCCCCGACTGGTACTTCAATATCGAATATCTGGAAGAAAAAAAGCGCGGCTATGAATATATGGAAGACCTTTTTTCGCCCGGATACTTTGAAATGTCTATAAATAAGGGCGAAAGCATAGTTTTTTCCGCCTCGCTGAAAGAAATTCAGCCATCGATGCTGAGCCGTAAATTCAACAGAGAAATGAAGGTGCGTCCACCAAAAGATTCGTTTATCAACTGTCTGAAAAACACTGCAAATCAGTTTGTAATGAAAAAAGGACGAACAACAGAAATCGTGTCGGGATACCATTGGTACGGTTGCCGAAGCAGAGACGCTTTTCTCTCGCTGCCCGGATTGCTGCACGACGATACGAAAACCTATAAATCGGCGCTCGATTCCATATCGGCGCTGTTGAAAAACGGACTTTTTCCCAGCGATACGGAAGATTTGATTTACAACGATGTGGATACTCCGCTGTGGTATTTTTGGACAATACAAAAATATCTCGAATATTCGGGAGATGAGGACATTGTACGAAAATCGTATTGGAAAAAAATGAAAACCATCCTCGAAGCATATCGCAATGGAATTAACGACGGAATATTGATGCACGATAACTGCCTGATATGGGCGGAAGAACGCGGCGTTCCCAAAACATGGATGAATGCCATTGTAAATAGTATTCCGGTTACGCCTCGATATGGATATGCAGTAGAAGTCAATGCGTTATGGTATAATGCCGTCTGCTTTGCACTCGAACTTGCCGAAAAATATAACGACAACGATTTTGTGGAAGCATGGAAAAATGTTCCTAAAACAATAGAAGACAACTATATGTCGATTTTTTGGATGCCGGAAAAACAACATCTTGCCGACTATGTTGGCGTTCAGGGACAAAACCAGAGAATCCGCCCAAACGAAATAATAGCTACCTCGCTGCCCTACAGCCCAATAAGCGACGAGGCAAAAGCGCAGGTGCTAAAAGCCATCGAATATGATTTGCTGACCCCCAAGGGAATAAGAACATTGTCGCCCAAAAACCCTGTATATAAAGGTATTTACGAAGGCTCGACCGAAGAACGCGATCAGGCTTTTCATCAAGGCTCGGTGTGGGTGTGGCTGCTTGCGCACTACGTCGAAGCAAAATTCAACCTCGAAGGCAAATCGTTTACCGCACAGGCACAACGAATAATGAACAACTTTGAGGAAGATATGAGCAGTGGCGGAATTTGCACAATTCCAGAGATATACAACGGCGACCCGCCCCACGAAGCGCGAGGCGCAATATCGCAGGCATGGAGCGTAGCGGCAATTCTGTATATCGCTCATCTTATAGATATTAAACAGAAAACAAAAAAAGTATAAACAATAAATAATGAACATTATAAAAGTACAGAATTATGAAAAAAACTATCTGCTTTTATTTTCAGGTACATCAGCCATTTCGTCTGAGACGTTACCGCTTTTTTGACATCGGCGACAGCCATGAATATTTCGACGAGTTTAATAACCGCTCGATAATGAGAAAAGTAGCAAACCGCTGCTATTTGCCAATGAACCGCCTATTACTTGATTTGATTGGCGAATATGGGAAAAAATTCAAAGTATCGTTCTCGATAACCGGCTCGGCAATCGAACAGTTTGAACTATATGCACCAGAGGTACTTGACAGTTTCCGCCAACTTGCCGAAACCGGCTGCGTGGAATTTCTGACCGAAACTTCGGCGCATAGTTTGGCTGTGATGAAGGATACAAACGAGTTTCGCCGTCAGGTGGAACTGCACCGTAACCTGATACAGAAATACTTCGGACAAACTCCCACAACTTTCCGCCTCACCGAACTGATTTATGACGATTTGATTGGCGAGCAAGTCGGAAAATTGGGCTACAAAACTATTCTGACCGAAGGCGCACGCCACATACTCGGCTGGAAAAGCCCTAACTTTGTCTATGCCAACGCCATCAACCCCAAGCTGAAAGTTCTGCTGCGCAATTTTCGCCTGAGCGACGATATCTCGTTCCGGTTTTCGGATAAAAACTGGTCGGAATTTCCCGTAACAGCCGAAAAATACTCTGCCTGGCTAAATACACTTCTTCATAACGAAGAGATAGTCAATCTGTTTATGGATTACGAAACTTTTGGCGAACATCAGTCGGCCGCCTCGGGAATATTTGCGTTTATGAAAAATCTCCCCAAACATGTCATGTCCGATTTTGAATTTTTGACGCCTGCCGAAGTTTACGAAAAACATCAGCCAATAGCCTCAATTCATGTCCCCTACCCTATTTCGTGGGCAGACGAGGAACGCGACCTGAGCGCATGGCTTGGTAATGAATTGCAGGACGACGCCTTTGATACACTCTATTCGCTGGCTGACAAGATTGAGAAACTGGCTGACCCTGAACTGACTGACGTCTGGTTGAAACTCCAAAACAGCGACCATTTTTATTATATGTGTACAAAATGGTTTTCGGACGGCAGCGTTCACAAATATTTCAACCCCTACTCGTCGCCTTACGACGCTTATATCAACTATATGAACGTTTTAAGCGATTTTATTAAACTTGTTGAAAGCCGCAACGAAGCCGACGAACAATCGAAAAAAGACAAAATGAACGAATGGCTCGAAACACACAAAAACAGTCGCTATCATCTTGCTCTGATGGAACATGTGTTTCAACAAAATATTCCAGAACAACCTGTAAAACAGGCTGCTAAAATAAAAAAATCGACGGCGGCAAAACGTACGGACAAGGCGGAAGAGCCAAAAACGAAAACAAAGCCAAAGCCAAAAACGAAATCGACGGCGAAAACAAAATCGACGGCGAAGGCGAAAACGTCGAAATCAAACAAAAATAAAGAACAGCTAAGAGAATGAAAAAACTATTTATTTTATTAATAATTAGCATATTAAGTATAACCATCGAGGCTCAGGAACAGATTGTGCTGTTTCCTGACGTAGCGCCGGGTGAAAAAGGTAACTTGCCAGCAGAATCGATTGATACAGATGGAAATAAGGTGGGCGGTAAAACCGTTGCAAGAATGAGCAACGTAAGTAAACCGGTTATCACAATATACAAGGCGCCGGAAAAAACAGCAAGCGGAACAGCAATTATCGTCTGTCCCGGAGGCGGTTACAATATTCTTGCCTACGATCTTGAAGGTACGGAAATCTGCGAATGGCTCAACAAAATAGGCATTACGGCTATCTTGTTGAAATATAGAGTTCCACGTCGCGAAGGGCTGGAAAAGCATACAGCGCCACTCCAAGATGCACAAAGAGCGATAAGTTATGTGCGCGCACACGCAAAAGAATTGAATATCAATCCTGAACGAATTGGAATAATGGGATTTTCGGCAGGCGCACATCTCTCGGCTATGGCAAGCAACGCTCAAAATAATAGAACATATTCGGCTATGGATCAAAATGATCAGTTCAGTTGTCAGCCCAATTTTTGTCTGTTGATTTATCCTGCATATCTGAACGGTAACACCATTGCGTCAACAGCGCCGGACGTCAAAGTAACTGCCAATACGCCGCCAACTTTACTGATTCAGGCTGCAGATGATAAAGGTTGTATAAACAGTAGTTTAGCCTATTTTTACGCATTAAAGGAGGCTAATGTTCCGGCAACATTGCATATCTATCCCAATGGAGGTCACGGATATGGTATCCGCAACACGAAAGCAACAGTAAATCTGTGGTATAAACGTGCGGAAGACTGGCTGCAGGCTATGGAACTTATTGAATAAAAGTTTCAACTGTGAATTGTGTGAACAATCCACAGAACCCTTATTTTCAAAGGATCCATTAGTAGAGACGCTATTAATCGCGTCCCTGCGCCCTTATTATTTTCTCTGAGAAAATAAGGGCGCTTTACCTTGGGTATCAGGGCTCTACTAAGGGCGCTTGGGGAAATAAGGGGTTTGTATTGATAATTTATTGAAAACAAAAGTTTCCACACAATTCTCTGTCGAATCAATATTTTATATTCCTGCAAACAAAACGTTTAAATCTTTTCAGTAAAAGCTCGCCTGCTTTTTTGAAAAGCCCGCCTGCTTTTTCCTGACTTTGACACTTTCAAAATTCTCACTTTGCAACCACGTGTAAATTAGCATTTTATAATTTATGCGTCACCGAAATGGGTGTCGCAAGCAAAAAAAGGAGTACTTTTGCGGAATGTTTGTACGCAAAAAGAAAAACAGGTCAGGCAGCACAAGTGTTGTTGTGATAGATAAGAGTAACGGAAAAATACGTTACCTTCAAACCATCGGCATCAGTTCGGACGAAAAAGAGATAGCGGAACTGTATAAAGCCGGCAAAAAATGGATAGCCGCGCATTGTGGCGAGCGTGATATGTTCACAGAACAGGCACGCCAGCAGGAAGAAAAGCAGGTAACTGAATACCTGCTGTCCAATGTCGAAAACATTCTG
>JAITIA010000249.1 GCA_031279695.1 Prevotellaceae bacterium
AATCGTTTTATCGTCTTTCCTGAACGATGATTGAGAATAAACGACATTGGGAATCTGTTCGGTCAATCCATGCAGATTCAATGCTGACCAATAGGCAATTGCGCTGTCTTTGAGCAGCAGATTGGCAATCGGATAAGTGTTTTTATAATTACGCATACAATATAGTCCCTGTTCAAGACGGTAAATCAGTCCCGCCTCACATAAAGTACTCAACGCATACTTCAAGTCAGAATAACTTCTATCCGCAAGCGTTAAAAGGTCTTCAATGCCAAATATAAACAACTCATTATCAGAAATTATTTTCAATATCTGTACGTCAGTTCCATTTGATTCCCTTACATTTTTCATATATCTTTTTATTGCAATCAAATCATAAACATTAGACTTTCAACGCAATAAAAGGTAATGATTTTGAGATTACCTTTTGTTGCAACATTTAAGTACAAAAAGAGCCTTTTCTTTCCGTAGAAAGATTGTATTCCGTTGGCAAACAGCCAGAGTTTGCGCTTGCAGACTTGATAATAGTTGAAATGAGTGCCTGAGACTGTCATAAAAAATTTCCACTGTTTTCATTAAAACTAATCCCTTTTTCATAATCATAAAAACCGTATTTAACAACATCAATCCTTTCCGTTTTATCTTTATATTTAATTTCACAAGTATCTATCTTATATGATTTTCTGCCTTTTTCAATCAAATAAACGGGAAGTTCTATGGAGTTTTTAATTTTCCAACTTTGATATTCAAGATAGTTGCGAAAACGATGCGACGGCGGTTTTTCGACAAAGACAGTATCTTGCGGCTCAATGTTTCGGCTCTGCCAGAAATTGGTATCCGTATCGTCAGTATCGGTAGCCTGTTTGGAATTTATCAGCCAGTTCACTGCAAAATAATCTTTCAAACTTTGGGCGTTGCTTTTCGCTTTGGCCGAAAAATGCTGTTGCGGATAAATTTCATTTAAAATATTCACAAGCGTTTCGGCGTTGTAAGTCGTTGTTGTGATGATTTCGGCAGTTTTGGTAAAAGCATCACATGGTATCCAGCCTTTGTTTTTTCTATCGTAATTTCCGTATGGCGCGGGATAATCGGCAGCATTTTTTTGAGGTACGACGACAAACAATCGACCGATTTTCATTTTGTCGAAACGGCACATTCTTCCTGCCCGTTGCGTCAAACGGTCTATCGGACAAAGTTCCGAAATCATAATATCAGCACTTATATTGATGCTCATTTCACCGATTTGCGTAAGAATGGCGATGCCTTTTGCTTCGCCTTTTTCCCATGCGGCTTTCCCCAAAGCGTCAATCAGTTCCCGCTCTTTGTCTTTTTTGTGAGGTTCGATAAAGCGACTGTGATAAAGTATTGGGTTAACTTTTTTTTCGACAAACCAATTGTAAAACATTATCGCTTTATCAACCGTGTTCGCATAAATTATCGCATTGCCTTTTTCTATGCAGGGATTCAATAAATCCGACAGTTCGGAAACGTCGGTATATTTTCTTATTTCTTTTATTTCAAAACGAATACGTTGATTATCAGATTTGTCTTCAATTATTTTATCTATATTGTAACCGATTTTTCTGTAAGCAGGCAAAACCGATTCGGGCAATGACGCACTCATTAACAATACCGGAATTTTCCAGTAACGAATAATTTCAAGAAGCGTCAGTATATTTGCCTGTGTAAAATCGTCGTAAAAATCCGCTTCGTCTATAACCAGACAAGCGTTTGCCAGATTGAATGTGATTAAATGGTGGTCTTCCCGCGTCAGCGTCAATGCCATAAGTAGATGATCTATTGTACATACGGTTACTGGGGTTTGAAGTAATCGGGCGAATTCGTGGATCTTATCTGCTTCTTGTCTTTCAATCTGATTATTTTCAATATTTTCCTGAAACTTTGCAAACCATGCGCTCGAATGATACAGACCCGTATCCGACAAACTTTCCGAAATGTTTATTGACAACGCATTGGATGTAAATCTTGTTGGCATTGCGATAATCAGGCGTTCCGCTCGTTGGTTTTGAATTTGCAATGACGCCCACAACAGCGAAGCATCCGTCTTTCCCGCTCCGGTAGGCGCACGAACAAGCAACAAATCATCGTTCCAGTATTCTTCAACAAGTTTCTGAACGCCTCGTTTGCCGATGTGCGGGAATTTGTATCGAAATGAAGAAACGTCAGGCACATAATCCTCATCTTCCTTAGCGCTTGCACGATGGTCGGACAATTGCAGCAATCCTCTTGCCGCTGCAAATTCATAGTGAGTTTTAGCGCTTGTTTCCAAAGAATTTTGCTCGATTATCCGGTTGTTTTCGATTCTGAAATTCTTCCAGAACTCTTTAAATCCTTCATTTTCCCATCTGTCCTCAAATTTAAATCCCAATTTTCCGTGATGAGCGGCAATCGCAGCCTGTAAGACCAGCGGCATAGTGCTGTTTTTTTTCAACGAATAAAATTCATGACGTACTCCCGCCTTACGAATATTTGTTCCCGCATCTTTTTCGTCCGAATATTCTTTAAAACTTTTGCCGGCATTTTTTAATTGCCATTTCAAAAAATCGTCATAATCCTGTTGACAGGCTGTTTGCCACTTTTCCGATATTTCTTTCCCCGCATCGTGATATTTGCATACCAATTCAATTCGCCGCGCCAAATCCTTTCCCGTTTGCTCCTGATATTTATGAAGAATAAAAGGCGTATTTGCGAGCAATAAAGCTCCTTCCGACATTACATTTTCAGTATGCCTTTCAAGCGTTATGCCGGAGGGCTTCGCTAATATCGGATGCTTATATTTTTTCACGCATTATCTTTTTCAAATGCTTTTTGAAATGTTTTTACTTCTGCATTTCCCGACGGGTCAAAAAGAGAATTTGCCGTATCCGCTAAAAAATCGAACGCATCTTTATATGCCTGATACACACTTTTATCGCTTGTGTCATCGCCAATAAAATATGTTGCATTTCGCGCATCCAATTCTGCCAGAATATTTTTCCGTTCCTGCTCATCGGCAACAAAATAACGGCTTGCTTTACGGCTTAACACCGTATCAAACACAATCAAAACCTTTTGCGGTTCGCCACTAACGGCATTTCGCGCCTGACTTGCATAATCGTTCATCAAACCGGTTGCTTCGAGATAAAGTTTTGCGCGGCGTTTGCGTTCGGCTTCATCGGCATGTTTGAAGTATTTTGTTGCAATATTGAAACCGCCTTCGTATTGAAAAGCCTTTGAAATGCTTAATGCGCCGATGTCCAAAAAGAAATTCATGTGCATCAAATCTTTCTGACTGAATTCTTTGGTTGCAAGGGCTTGATCTTTTGCTTCTTCCGATTCGTCAAAACGAATACGTACCAGCAAATCGCGACCTACTTCGCTTTCATCTATGGCGACTGCGGGCGTAACCGACAACGGAGCCGTTCTTCTGCCCGAATAATCGCCTTTCGACGGGTGCATAAATCCGCCCATGTCGGCACGTAAATCGTTTTCAATCTGATTACTAATTCCGTCGCCATTAGAAACGAAAGTGGCTTTACGAGCAGGATCGCACAAATTCAAACGGTCGATTGCCGAAAACAATACGTGTCTTTGCATTTGACCTGAAACATACACTCGTCCATCGGGTCTTCTTTTGATTGACGAAGCATTTCCCAAAAGTTTTTCACCGCCATTGGCTATGTGATTTTCAAACGGCGCAATCGCCGAAACTAAAATGCCTTTAATTTCCATTTTATTACTGTTTAAAATTTATTTATTCGTTATTTAAATCTTCTTCGTTTTCCTGTTCTACCGATATGCCGGCTTTTTCCATGTCTTTATTTTCCGATTTGTTTTTCAATCGAGAAAAAGCGATCAGCAAATTTTTCGCACTGTCGAGTTCCAGTTCTCCGCTTGCCGTTTTTTCCATAAATAGCGCTGCTCCTTCGGGTGCATCCATTCCCGATAAACGACCCGCTCGAGTTACGGCTTGTGCAATCAGGGCATCGCCTGTTTTTGCCGAAAAGGTAGAACTTTCCAGTTCAACGAGAACTTTTGATTTTAAAGTCCTGATTTTTTCATAAACATCCTTGTTAAATTCCTTATCGGATTTAACTTCGTTTTTAGCGGCGAAATAAGCCACTAAATTCAGCCATTTACCTAATATCCTGGCTGATTTTACAATTTCGGGATCTATTTTTTCCATCTTGATAAAATATGTATTAAATAATTTTGTTACTTCATGAGGGTATTCCGCTCGAAACGCCAAAAAATCCTTAAAGGCAGCGTGATTAAATAACTGCAAAAAGCGGCTTGTAAACAAATCAAATTTCTGATATGCAATGCTTGTAGCCTTTTGTTCTTTTGGATCTGTAGCCTTTCGATTACCTTCCTTGTAAAGTTTTGAATAATACAAACTGTCAATGATTGTTTTCAATTTGCTTTCTTTTGCCAAATCTATAACATGGTGATTGTAACTGAAAACCGTTGCTCCACCATATTTAACAAGGTATATTTCCGTTCCCTTTAAACTGTCCAGAACTTTCTGTGCCTGTTCGGAATATTCCGCTTCTTTGGCAAATTCGCCGATCGCCCCTAATAGTGCTATGCTTCCTAATGCGCTGCTTCGCGGCGGATTGGGGAAATTTCCCTTGAAAATCAACGGACGTTTGGGCGAATATGTAGTTTTTTTATTTTTGCCTTTTCCGGTTTCTTTTGATTGAACATAACCTGTCATTAAATCAGACGACGTTTGCGCAATGAGCATTCGTTTAAAGAACGATATAAAATCTATCATTTTATTAATCGACAAATCGGGAATCAGGCAAACATTAACCCAATCATAGGTTGAAACAAGGCATGGTTTATTTTTTGTTAACGTCATGACAATACCTAAACTTCGCTCAAATAATGACGATTTGGGTTTCCCTCTGCTAATCTTGCCATTCAAGGAAAAACTTAGATATTCTCCTGTCACTGGGACAATTGACATTGTTAAATCATCATTTTTATTCAACGGTTTTTCCTGTAATTCCTGAATTATGTCATTTGCCGCGTTCCATGTGTTTTTCACCAACATATCCGTTGAAACGATATTAGGCGATAAAAATATGCCTGTGCCTGTATTTCCTTTTTCCTCTTTGCAAAAACTGTAGGCTACGTTTTCTTTTCCTTCAAATATGCCTGACGGTCTAACTCTGAAAACGTCAAGCCCTTTCTCTATTGCATCTTTTAATTGTTCCGCAGTAATTTCTGTACAGTCAGTCAATTTATTTTCAACCATTATCAAGGCTTGTGCATATCTTATATAAGGATGTGTTACGTTCATATTTTTTTGAATTTTAAATCAATCCAGCCTTCGCTATTACCCAAATAGCAGAGATTATTTGTCTGTATTTGTTCTTGCAACATGGAATATAATTCAGCATCAATATTTATATTAACCTCATATTGACCTTCCATCGCAATATATTCACGCAGGGATGGCGTAGAATAATATAAGGGGAATTTCCCTAAATTATCGTCGAAAAGCGCCTGTAACTCCTTCTCGTTCCCATTTTCCATCACCTCGTTTTTTTGTGCGATTATTTCATAACTGACATTAGGCGTTCCTCCTATATGCGTTTTTGCAGCATCTTCACGGCGATACGCCTTTTTCCACACATCGTCGTAAAACACAACTTTTGAAATAACAGGCTTGATATTCAGCAC
>JAITIA010000180.1 GCA_031279695.1 Prevotellaceae bacterium
AAAGTCGGTGGGCAGGAAGCGTTCGGGCTGTCCGAAAGTGATTTTGCGGACGCCGGAGTAGAGGTTTTCGATTTTCTGTGCCGATGTATTGAGAATACACGACAGATTGAGGATAAGAATTACGAGAAATATCTTTTTCATTACGCAATATTTGGGATTGATTAGTTTGTTGAGGCTTTATTCTCGTTAATTTCCTTAAAAGAGAAGATAAAGAAAAGAGTGGTAAACGCGGCTACTCCGGTAACCATTCCGAATATCGTATTCCAATCGTATATTTTCACGCCTGCCGCATCCACCGAAGTATAACTGTCAATAAGTTGCCTGCAAAAGAAGTTACCAGCCAGCAGCGCTAATCCCCAGATAATAAACGAATACATTCCCTGCGCTTGAGCGCGTAGAGCGGCGGGAGCGCGGCGGTCGGTATAAATCTGACCGCCCACAAAGAACAGCCCGAATATCAGTCCATGAAACAGTATGCCGGTGATATACAGGGCGGGTATGCTTGCCACGCCGCCTATCCAAAACGAGAGGTAGCGTGCCGTGAGCGCCGCCAAACCTGCTGCCATTGCCCACCGGATGCCCAAACGGGCGATGATGGTGGTGGCAAAGAACAGGAAAAACAGTTCAACCGTTTGCCCCCAATTCATGGTCAGCGTTATATATTCGTAGTTGCACGATTGCAGAAACTCCGAGCCAAAGCTGTAATACATCGAAAAAGAAATCATTGCCAGAATGGAGCAGAGCATAAAGAGTCGGTAGTCGGGTTTGTTGAGCATCCAAAAGGCGTCGAGCCCAAGTATTTGGAACAGCGACAGCCTTTTTCCCGCTCCTGCGGGCGGGGTATTGGGCAGGTTCAGATTCAGGGCGGCGGCAAGTAAGGCTACGGCGCTTCCGCAGAAGACAGGCAGGGTTGTGCCGTCGAATTTCTCAACGCCAAAGCCGTAAACCGCTGCCAGACTAAACAGCCCCGACGCCACCCAGCCAATGGTGCCAAACATGCGTATGCGGGGAAACAGTTCCCGTCGGGCGTGGACAAGGGCAATCGAACTTGTGAGGCTCCATGTGGGCATATAGCAGAGCATTGCCAGCAGTATAAAGGCAAACGACCACCACGAGCCGGCGGCAAAGCCGGCCGCCGCAAGTAGCGCCGCCGTTAGCAGGTTGGCAATTGCCAGCACACGCTGCGCCGGCAAATATCGGTCGGCAAAGGCGCCGATAAGGGGCGACGCCATTGAGCCTATCGCCATCGAACTAAGTACAAGCGCCTTTATATCGCCGCTGGCGCCCATATTTTCAAGCCAGGCGGCAAGCGACACCCACCATACTGCCACAAGCATAAACTGCATAAACATCATGATGGCAAGCGAAACGTGTTTTTTAGTTTCTGTGTTCATTTCTCTATTTTTTATATTGATTGATTATTTCCGTAAAAAAATGCAGAGACATGATAACACAGTCTCTGCAAAAATGAAAAAAAAAAAAAAAACAAACTCTGGGGTCTCCGTCACTGATGAGGGTATAATGACGGTATCCAGAGTTTGACAAATAAAAAGTGTACAGACCCTGAGGGCAGGATCCATGCGCAAAATCACAAAAATATGTAGTGAAAAACATATTCAAATTAACGTTTGATTTTATCCCTTCCGCAAATCTGCGGACAGATAAAGGCAGGGACGATGAGGAAACCGTCCCTGCGCAGTATTTATAAAACAATTTAATGCAGAGTGCATTCAACTTGAAGATTGATTTTATCCCTTCCGCGAATCTGCGGACAGATAAAGGCAGGGACGATGAGGAAACCGTCCCTGCGCAGTATTTATAACACAATTTAATGCAGAGTGCATTCAACTTGAAGATTGATTTTGCCCATTCCACAAACCTGCGGACAGATAAAGGCAGGAACGCTGCACGCAGCGCCCCTGCGATGAAAACAAAATCTTTAAAAATAAAATGATTGCCGGAAGCATTACCAATAGAAATAATACTTGTCCGTGCAATGCACCCATCATGAATTGAGGTATGAGAAGCATCCGGTACAGAGATTGTGCATGCACAACCTCTGCCGGATGCAGTACGAGAACCGACCGATACTAAAACACCAAATATAAAATATAATGGAACCGGTTCTCGTGATGTTTTCGAGAGTAAAAGCAGGGACGATGCACGCAGCGCCCCTGCGAAGTAATAATTTTTTAAAAAACCAATGTGATGAACATTCAAATTGAAGAACTTTATCCCTTCCGCGAATTTGCGGACAGATAAAAAACGCAGGGACGATGCACGCATCGCCCCTGCGAAGATAAAAAAGCTGAAAAGTAGATTATAGCCATAAGCATTACCAATAGAACTAATGCCGGCAGTACACCCATCATGAATGGAGGTATGAGAAGCATCCGGTACAGAGATTGCGCATGCACAACCTCTGCCGGACGCAGTACGAGAACCGACCGATACTAAAACACTAAATAAAAAATATAATGGAACCGGTTCTCGTGATGTTTTCGAGAGTAAAAACAGGGACGATGCGGGCATCGCCCCTGTCATGCAAAAAAATAGATTATTGCCACAAGTAATACTGGCAATGCACCCATCATGAATGGAGGTATGAGAAGCATCCGGTACAGAGATTGCGCATGCACAACCTCTGCCGGATGCAGTACGAGAACCAATCGATACTAAAACATTTAACAAAAAAATCAATAAAAACGGTTCTCGTGATGTTTTCGAGAGTAAAGGCAGGGACGATGCGGGCATCGCCCCTGCGATATAAAAAAACAAACACATAATTTCGGAAATGAAGATGTTCAGGAAAACACTAATCCGAAATATTGGATTTCTCCAGTCCTGCACGGAAAACCGGAGGGATACACCTCCGCCGGAGGGATACATATTATATATATGGTATGGATAATTCATTATGTCAGTATCATTAGACCAAAAGTCGGATTGAATACTTGCCGGACAAATATCACCATTCCATACAGAGACGTTGCTTGCAACGCCTCTGCCGAATGGAACAGTTCTAATATTATAAAATGAAAAAAAAACTTTCACTGCTGATACTGTCCGCGATGCGGATTTATGACCATTCACGGCAGAGACGTTGCTTGCAACGCCTCTGCGGAATGGAGTTGAATTTTTAAAAGTTTTATTATGAAGTCTCTTAACTGCTGATACAGTCCGCGATGCGGATTTATGACCATTCACGGCAGAGACGTTGCCGGCAACGCCTCTGCGGAATGGAGTTAGTAATAATATTGAGTTTGAAAATATGCTTTTAACTGCTGATACAGTCCAAGATGCGGATTTACAACCATTCTCAACAGAGACGTTGCGGGCAACGCCTCTGCGGAATGGAATCAAATACATTAAATTTAAAAATATAGTTTTAACTGCTGATACAGTCCAAGATTCGGATTTTTCACCATTCCCGACAGAGACGTTACGGGCAACGCCTCTGCGGAATGGCTTCCTTAATATTAAGTCATTGTAAAAAAGACAGAATAACAGCCACCAGCGGGCAGCTTCCCAACCCTCCAATAGAGGAAATACAAGGGTATTCCGGACAGGGGTATTGGGAACGCCCCTGCGGAATAAAATAAAATTTTGTAAAATGATATTGAAATTCATCTTTGACCCTTATTAATTTTGTTATCGATAATTTGCGATGCTCTAAGATTACTGCCTTGTGCGTCTCCAAGTTACCACTTGGTGCGTCTCCAAGTTACCACTTAGCGCGTCTCTAAGTTACCACTTAGCGCGTCTCTAAGTTACTACTTAGCGCGTCTCTAAGTTACCACTTAGCGCGTCTCTAAGTTACTACTTAGCGCGTCTCTAAGTTACTACTTAGCGCGTCTCTAAGTTACTACTTAGAAGCATCTCGAATTTTCACCATATAATCAACACTCATTATATCTATATGACGGTAATCGTATTAGGATACTCAACGCACCTTACGTTTTTGGTTACATAAGTACCATTACCGGAACCCTGCGTAGATAAAGATACCTTCCATTGTCCGGCAGTAACGCCGGCGGGAAGTATGAACTGTAGTTTCGACGGGGTATTGGGGGTAATCTGTTCGGGCGGGACGCGCACGGTAATATCGCCTTCGACGCTGGTAAAGAATACGCCAAGTTCATCGCCGGCATCGCCGCGCACGGTAAGCCGCAGACCCTGCATCAGCGCCATTGCGCCAATGTTGAGCGTATTGTTTTTTTTGTTCACAGGGTTAAATACTTCCTGAATAACAGGACCTGTTGCGGCGGGCTGCTCTTCGGCGTGAAGGGCAACCTGCTTTAAGGCTTTGCGCACGTCAACGCTCTGAGTGAGATACATCCGCACGTCCACACGGTCGGCGGGGATATTGTGTCCCAAATCGCCTGCGGTTATTGTTCCGTTGACGCCAACATACATTCGGCAGAGATAGGTTTGCACACTGTATCCCTCCTTGATGGCGGACAGGCACTCTTCCTGAAAGATTTGCAGAAAGGCGGCGCCATTGACGTTTTTGGTAGCAATCTGCTTGTTCTCCAAACGGGCTATAATATCCTCCGTATGAAGTGTTCCAATCGGTTTGACAAGAAGGTAATAATCATCCTTTATGTCTTTTGTCAGCTCATTCGGGTGAGCAATAGTTTTCAGTATATTCATACATCAATACATTTTAAATTCATCAAAAAAAAAAAACAATATTTACGTTCAATAAAAATTGAAACAGAGTGCAAATGTAAGCGCTTTTTTCCGAATTGTTCCAATTCTCGCAAATTTTTTTTTGATTTTCCATGTTTACAGCCACTTACAAATGCATTTTTTTTGCGTTCACCACCCCCCAAAAACCTGTTTCGAGACAAAATTTCCAAAAATCAGTGGTCAGTGATTAGTGCCTGCGGCGGAGGACAGACTGAGCAATCAAAAGTCCCGCAGGGACGGCACTTTATTAATTGAATAACTGATTAATTGAATAACTGATTAATGCCTGCGGCGGATATGGGACGTAAACGGCTCAGCCTGTCAGCCGCCGCAGGCATTAATCACTAATCACTAATCACTAATAAAGTCCCTGCGGGACTTGCTTGTGCGACGACAGGATGCATCAGCATAAATATAGCACCTCAAAAAAAGATTTAGCCTCTTTTTGGTCGATTAAAAAAAACCATGTATATTTGCAAGCCGAAATAATACGGTTGATGTGATTGAACTGATTGATTTGGTTGAATCTACAAGATATAAGTATTAATGAATAGTTATTGATAATATGGATACGAAACATTTTGCGGTGATACTGTCGGGTTGCGGAGTACTCGACGGGGCGGAAATACACGAGGCAACAATTTTGATGCTTGCCATCAAAAAAGCAGGACATAAATGGTATGCTTTTGCGCCCGATCAGTATCAGGCTGACGCAGTAAACCACTGTACAGGAGAGGCAATGCCGGAGTCGAGAAATGTCATGGTCGAATCGGCACGGATAGCGCGGCAAAATATTGAGCCGCTCGACAGTCTCGCTCCGGAGTCTTTTGACGCCATTATTCTCCCCGGAGGCTTTGGCGTCGCCAAAAACCTTTGCAGCTATGCTCGGGAAGGCGAAAATTTCAGCCTGATACCCGCGCTGAAAACAGTACTCGACAAGGCTCGCGAACTCGGAAAACCGGTTGGCGCAACCTGCATCGCTCCAATTCTGCTGCCCAAAATTTATGCGGGTTGCCGGATAACGCTTGGCAACGAATGTCAGGCGTCGGAAGATGCAGTGAAAAACGGCGCTGTTCACCAGACCTGTACGCACGGCGAAACGGTTGTCGATGAACGGTATAAACTTGTAACCACGCCGGCATACATGCTTGACGCCGATATTGCTCAGGTGGCTCAAGGTATCGAAAATATGGTCGCAGAAATTCTTAAACTCGTTTGAATGCAAATATTTAACGACAGCGAAGGTTACGAAAAACTCCACGAGCCGGAGGACGTCCGGAAAACAGAACGCCTGAGCCAGCTCTACGCAGAAATAGTGGAACTGCTTGGCGAAGACGGCAGTCGGGAAGGTTTGCAGAAAACGCCCAAACGTGTGGCTCGCGCCATGCAGTTTCTCACGCAGGGCTACGATATCGACCCTGTGGCAATTATCAACTCGGCAAAATTCAGCGAGGACTATCGGCAAATGGTGCTGGTTAAGGACATCGAAATGTATTCTCTCTGCGAGCATCACCTGCTTCCGTTCTACGGAAAAGCCCACGTGGCGTATATCCCCGACGGCTGCATCACCGGTTTGAGCAAAATTGCCCGCGTTGTTGACGCCTTTTCGCGACGGCTGCAAGTGCAGGAACGTCTGACACAGGAAATTCGCGACTGTATCCACAATGCGCTGCATCCACTTGGCGTTGCCGTTGTTATCGAAGCCGCGCACATGTGTATGCAGATACGCGGCGTGCAGAAACAAAGCTCAACAACAGTAACTTCGGCTTTTACCGGCGTCTTCCTGAAGGATAACCGTACACGCGAAGAATTTTTTCATCTAACGGGAAGTAATTTGCGATTTTAGATTTACAATTTTAGATTTACGATTTTAGATATATGATTATTAGATATATGATTATTAGATATACGAAATTAAACATTAACATTAAACATTAGAATTAGAATTAGAATTATGGCAAATGTAAGAAATTTAAAAAAGGATGTCGACAGGTGGGTAAGCGAAATAATTACCGACGTTCAACTGTTTGTGTATCTTCAACCATCGAAAAAGGTGGACGAGGCGTATTCGATTATCGAAGCGGCAATAGCAATGCGGCAGCAACTGTATTCTCGGGCAAACCGTCCCGACGGAAAAGACGAGCCAAAGCTTGTGAAACAGCATTATCGGTCGATAAAACGCGACCTGCTCGAGCAGTCGCATCGCCTGTTTGAACGGGTGAGCAAACTGAGCGCCGAATGAGATTATTTGTATGATAATTTAAACATAATCAATATTTATTGCACATAATGAACGAAACAGTAAACATCAGAGAACTCAACGAACGCATACAGCAGGAAAGTTCTTTTATCGAAATGATTAACCTTGAGGTGAACAAGGTTATAGTTGGTCAGAAACATCTGTCGGAAAGCCTTCTGATAGGTCTGCTGTCCAACGGGCACATACTTCTGGAAGGCGTGCCGGGTCTGGCAAAAACGCTGGCAATAACAACGCTGGCAAAAACAATCAACGCAAAATTCAGTCGGGTACAGTTTACCCCCGACCTGCTGCCCGCCGACCTTGTTGGAACGCTTATTTACAGTCAGAAAACCGAAAGTTTTTCGGTGCGTCAGGGACCCGTTTTTGCCAATTTTATTCTGGCGGACGAAATCAACCGCTCGCCGGCAAAAGTACAGAGCGCCCTGCTCGAAGCCATGCAGGAGCATCAGGTTACAATAGGCGACACAACTTATCGCCTGCCCGAGCCGTTTCTGGTGATGGCAACGCAAAACCCTATCGAACAGGAGGGAACATATCCACTGCCCGAAGCGCAGGTGGACAGGTTTATGCTCAAAGTGGTAGTCTCGTATCCCGAAAAATCGGAGGAGATGAAAATCATCCGTCAGAATATCGGAGGCGGCACGTTGCAGCCGCAGCCGGTTGTGTCGCAGGAGCAGATTCTCCGCGCCCGCGAAATTGTCCGCGAAGTGTATATGGACGAAAAAATCGAACGCTATATTGTTGATATAGTGTTTGCCACACGTACTCCGGACGAATACGGACTGAAAAATACTGCTCCGCTGATTTCCTACGGAGGCTCGCCGCGTGCAAGCATCAGTCTGGCAATAGCATCAAAAGCCTACGCCTTTATCAAACGTCGTGGCTATGTTATTCCAGAGGACGTCCGCGCGGTTTGCCACGATGTGTTGCGCCACCGTATCGGTCTTACCTACGAGGCAGAAGCCGAAAACGTTACAAGCGTCGATATTATTACTTCTATCCTGAATGCAGTAGAAGTACCGTAGTGGGCAGGGGCAGGGGCGGGCTTGGTAACTTCCATTCGGACAGGTCGTGGCTGCGCCTTCCTGCGCCTCATTCCGGCACATTTGGGCGGCGGGCTTTGCGCAGAAGTTTAACAAAACGATGAGTTTTATTTTGTCAAGCGATTAAAAAATTATTTTTTCGATAATTAAATAGAAAACTAATGCTTTGTAGGATAGATAATTTATTGATTAATAAAAGAATGTTTTAAAAATATATTGATAAGAAATAAAATGAATAAAGAGAGAAACGATTTTGACCATATTAAATGGAGAAATCAATTTGAAATTGCCACTGCGCAAAAATCAGGTTTTCGTGAACTTAGGGCAGAAATATTCCGAGATACGGTGCGTATGGTTCAAAAAGG
>JAITIA010000135.1 GCA_031279695.1 Prevotellaceae bacterium
TAAAATCACAGTTCAGACAACCGCCGCAGGCATTAATCACTAATCACTAATAAAGTTCCTGCGGGACTTGCTTGTGCGACGACAGGATGCATCAGAATAAATATAGCACCTCAAAAAAATTTTTCACTTTTTAACAAAAAAATTTGCAGGTTAAAAATTTTTTGTACTTTTGTCTTAGCATTTGCATAAGATGATGCAGTGCATAACAGTCATATTTTGACGCTGTTAAACAAAAAACAGAGGTTAAAACAGCAAAAAATTGACGAAAAAAACAGAAAAATCGACGAAAAAATCGTCAAAAAAAGGATAAAAGATAGTTGAAAATTTAGTGAATTTTGAATAGAAAATTGAAAAATTTAAATGAATTAATAAAATGAATTGAATATGAAGAAGTTGCAGACATATTTTGGGGATTTTTCAGGATTTGTAACCGCTTGGATTACAGATACTGGCACTATGTTTGCATGTAGCGAACCAGAGAGAGAGAGAGAGAGAGAGAAGTAATCAGGCAGTTACGAGGTTTATACCAAATAAACCTGCAACTACAGTCTGTTTTAACCGTTCGGTTTTTCACATTATCATATATTGTTTTGCGGATTTCCATGAAATCCGTATGTAATCCGTTATCTATGAAGCAATATATGTTTACTTTGTATAGTCGGGTCATAATCCTGCAAAAAATAACACAGAATATATGCCTGTGCGTCGTCATGGCTGCACCGGTAAATCAAACACATTTACTAACTTATAAATATCACTGCCTATGAAACAATCCGGATAAAATAAACAAAATTGATTTTCGGCGGGCAAGGTCCGTATCGAAAATTTACGAAAATCGGCGATCTGTTTTTTGAACAGTCTCCGGTTGATTAAACAAAAAAGTTGTGGTTATAAATGTAACAACAACAGGTTTTCGGGAGAAATTATTGTTCCCAAAAACCATCTTAATTTATTTATAAACAGATATTAAAGTTATTTAAAAATATCAAACAGATGTTAATATGAATTTTAAAGTTATTGGATTTATTTTATTAATGTCCCTCTGCTCCACAATCGGGTCTGCCCAGACCAAGCGAGTTACGGGACAAGTCAGGGACGCCATCGACGGCACTGCAATAGCAGGCGCCACAGTGATGGTCAAAGGCTCCTCGAACGGAGTGGCAACGGACGCAAACGGCGAATTCGTGCTGAACGTTTCGATTGGAGATACGCTCGCCTTCGAAATGATCGGAAAAAAAGGCGTGCAGGAAGTCGTAGGGCAAAAAAACGTGTTTTCAATTGCATTGTACAACGATGAAACGCAACTCGAAGAAGTTACGGTAGTTGCCTTCGGTACGCAAAAGAAAGCAAGCGTTGTTTCGTCCATAACGACGGTTAAACCTTCGGAATTACGTGTGCCGGCGCAAAACTTTACCAGCGCCCTGGCAGGTCGTATTCCGGGGATGATTTCATATCAGACCTCCGGCGAGCCGGGGAACGATATGGCGCAATTCTTTGTTCGCGGCGTTACCACTTTCGGCTACCAGTCGAGCCCTCTTATCCTGATTGATGGATTTGAATCGACTACCTCCGAAATGGCGCGTCTGCAAGTGGATGACATTGAGAGTTTTTCTATTCTAAAAGACGCTTCGGCAACCGCTCTTTACGGAGCAAGAGGCGCAAACGGAATTTTGCTCATTGTTACCAAATCGGGACGCGAAGGCGAGGTCAAAGTAAATGCGCGGGTCGATACCCATATTGCCTCGCCCACAAAAATGATTAAAACAGTGGACGGGGTAACATACATGCGCATGTACAACGAAGCGCGTATCACCAGAAACCCCGACGCCGGCGCTCTGTATTCCGAACAGCAGATTCAATCGACCATGATGGGCGAAAATCCTATGATTTACCCCAATGTGGACTGGTATGACGAACTGTTTAAACAGCAGACAGTCAATACAAAGGCAACGGTGAACATTTCCGGTGGCGGGCAGGTAGCAAGGTATTTTGTATCGGTTGGCTTCGACAATGAAAACGGTTTGTTGAAAAACGATCCGCGCAGCAGTTTCGACTCAAACATCAAAATCAACCGTACGCACCTGAGAAGCAATGTGATTTTCAATCTGACCAAAACCACCACGCTCGACACAAGGATACAGGGTGAATTTGAAAAATACAATGGACCCTATACTTCCGCAGGCGACGTCTTTGGGCTGGTGTTGGATTCTAACCCCGTCGATTTTCCCTTAGTGTATGAGCCGGACGAGGCTAACCGCTTTACTCAGCACACACTTTTTGGCAGTACCATAGTAAACGGAAAAATCAAAACCAACCCGTATGCTCAAATGGTACAGGGCTATCAGGCGCAGAATAACAATGTTATCTCGGCACAGGCCACTCTGGTTCAGGATTTGGGAATGATTACCGAAGGGCTGAAATTTCAGGCAAAAGCCTCAGTCAAAAGTACGGCAAATACCAAACAGTCCCGTTTTTACTTTCCCTTCTACTATCAGATTGACCAGTACAATCAGGTAACGCAGGAATACAAACTGTTCTGCTTAAATCCGCTTGAAGGAAGCGCCAAGGTTGGACCAATAGTGTCGGAGCCAAGCAGAGACGCCTCGTACTATTTTGAAGGACGTGTCAATTGGGACAAACAGTTCGGGCTGCATTCGGTGAGCGCCATGGTTGTGGGCACTATTCAGGAAAAAGCCTATCTTGGATCAGGCACGCTGTTTGAAGTTTTGCCCGAACGCAATACCAATCTGGCAGGACGCGGTACTTACGACTACGACAGCCGCTATTTCTTTGAATTTGGCTTTGGATACAACGGCTCGGAAAAATTTACCGGCAAAAAACGCTATGGCTTCTTCCCCACTGCGGGACTTGCCTGGGCGGTGTCGAGCGAAAAATTCTGGGGACCGATTAAACCTGTGGTCAATAACCTGAAATTGAGAGCCAGCTACGGTATCAGCGGTAACGACGCTATTTCGGAACTGAAAAACCGTTTCTTCTTCCTTTCGGATATATCGCGTGGCGGGTACAGTGGTGGATATGATTGGGATCAGTTTGCAGGTTATACATGGGGACAAACGTTTACCAACGAAGGAATTGGATATACAATATCGCGCTATGCCAACCCCGATATTACCTGGGAAATTTCCCGAAAACTCAATCTTGCCCTCGAAACGGCATTTTTCAACAATACCTTCCGGCTGACCGGCGAATATTTCAAAGAATGGCGCAGCGATATTTATCAGGAACGCGAAATATTTGCAGCCACCACCGGACTTGTTGATGGCGGTCTGAAAATCAGCGGTAATGTAGGCAAAGTTGAGGTGCAGGGAGTGGAATTTCAGGCAGACTTTGAAAAAAGTTTTACCAAGGATTTCTGGACAACCGGACGCGCAAACTTTACATACTCCAAAAACAAGGTTACTGCCAAGGACGAAAAACGATATTCCGACAAATATCGTAGCGCCATGGGACTGCCTGTGAATCAAATGTGGGGTCTGGTTGCCGAACGCCTTTTTGTTGATGATGCCGAAAGAGTCTATTCTCCCCGTCAGGACTGGGGCAACTATGAGGCTGGCGATATCAAGTACAAGGATATCAACGGCGACGGAGCAGTCAATCAGAACGACCAAATTCCAATGGGATACCCAAGCGTTCCTGAAATACAGTACGGATTCGGACTGTCGATGGGATACAAAAAGTTCGACTTCTCGTTCTTCTTTCAGGGAAATGCCCGCGTGTCGTTCTTTATCGACGCCACAGAAGGAAATCCCGACAAACCGGCGGATCCCAAAGGTATAGCGCCCTTAGTCAATCAGCGCAATGCTCTCGAAATTGTGGCAAACGACTACTGGACTCTCACCAATCCCAACGTACATGCTTTCTGGCCCCGCCTGTCGGTTACGCCTCTCAAAAACAACACGCAAGCTTCCTCGTGGTGGCTGCGCGACGGCTCGTTTCTCCGCCTCAAAAGCATTGAATTGGGCTACACGTTTAAGGGATGGGAAAAAATTGCCATGCAGTCCGCAAGGGTTTATTTCAGTTCCGAAAATGTGTTCTATTTCAGCAAATTCAAACTCTGGGATCCGGAAATGGGCGCACAGGGAAATCGCTACCCTCCCAACAGACGATTTAATATAGGTATTCAAGTTTCATTCTAAAATATTTGATGAATATGAAAAGTGTTAAAAAAATATTATTTGTATGGATGGCAGCCCTGCTGTCGTCGTGTACAGCCTATCTGGACATTGTTCCCGATAATGTTACAACAGTGGAAGACTTGTTCACCACTCGCACGGACGCGCTGAATGCTCTGGCTAAACTTTACCATTTTATGCCGGTAACCGATGCAACCGACGCTTCTCCCTTCCTTTTGGGCGATGAATATATCTGTATCTACCCGGGCAGGGAAAACGATGAAACACGGTTTCGTGCTCAAAGAATAATGCAAAATCTGCAAACCAGCGGAGAGCCTCTTTTGGGCTTGTGGTCAGGTACAGGTAATATACGCTCGCTGCATTATTATGTCGCTATCAGGCACTGCGATATTTTTATGAAAAATGTCCATTTAGTGCACGATATTGGCGAAGCCGACAAGGAAGACCTTCTGGCTCAGGCTAAGTTTATGAAAGCCTACTATGCCTTTCTGCTGATTCAGCAGTATGGTCCTATAGTTATTCCTCAGTTTATCAATGCCGACGAAACCGCCGAAGACAAACTGTATCCCAGACGGGCGAGTATCGACGAAAGTTTCAAATTTGTGCTGGATTTGATTGATGAAGCAATTCCCAAACTTCGTTCAAGAACTCCATCCGTCGATTTGGGACAGGTTGACCAGGCTATTGCCAAAGCAATTAAGGCAAGGGTGCTGGTGTTCCGTGCCAGCCGTTTCTATAATGGTAACGAAATGTATTCCCAGTTCACAAACAAGGGCGAAAGTACCCCTCTTTTTCCTCAAACTTATGACAAGAAAAAATGGGAAGATGCTATTGCCGCTCTGAACGAGGCTATTACATTCTGCAAAAGCGTGGGTTTGGATTTGTATAAATACGAAGCAGCCTATCCTCTGTACGATACGGCATTTGTGAACGCAAATCCAACTAAGGCACAGACCTTCCATTCTGTGCGTAATGTTGTTTCTGCGCCATGGAACAATGAACTGATCTGGGGAAAATCAGATCTGTACACCTATCGCTATTTTGATCGCGAAACCGCCAACAAAATATTGAGCTGTGACTGCAATATAATGCTGCCCGGAGAATATAGCGGCGCCGGATATGGTGAAAAAAACCATTACGGTTCAGGAAACTACATGGCAGCATCGTACCGCATGCTGGAACGCTATTATACCGACAAGGGCTTGCCCATTGACGAGGATAAGGATTTCCGACGCAGCGATATGTTTGATCTGGTTACCACTCCGGGCGCTACCGACCCTGCTTATACCGATATGATAGGTTTGCTGCAGCCAAATTTTGAAACAGTACGCCTTTATCTGAACCGCGAACTCCGTTTTTATGCCAATCTTGGAATTTCGGGAGGATACTTCCGCGCGCACAAGTACTGTATATCAACAAGCATGTTCAGCGGAGGTCCGGGCGGCTATTCTACTAATTCTGATTATGCCAACGAATATCTCTGCACAGGCATAGGAATACAGAAAATGGTACATCCCGAATCGGGCGCCGGACTCTATTTTGCTCAGGTGCGTTTCCCGTATCCGATAATCCGCATGGCAGACCTCTATCTGATGCTTGCCGAAGCCCTGAACGAATATCAGGACACGCCCGACCAGAAAGTCTGGGACGCCATCAACACTGTACGCCGCCGCGCCGGTATTCCCGATGTTCAGGTGGCTTGGGCTAATGCCCGTACTCCAAACCGTCATACCAGACAGGATGGAATGCGCGACATTATTCTTCAGGAACGAGCCATTGAGCTTGCTTTTGAAGGCATTCACTATTGGGACATGGTACGGCACAGACGAGCCGCAAGCGAATTTTCCAAACCGATTTTGGGCTGGAACCACTTAGGCACAAATGCCCGTTCGTTCTTTGTTATCGAACCCAAACAGGTACGTACCTTTACCCAGACCAGCTATCTGTGGCCCATTGCTATCGACGAATTGAACACCAACAGTAATCTGGTGCAAAATCCGGGATGGTAAGGATGGTTTTAATAATTAATTTTCAGTAATATTTAAATAAAAAAATATGAAAACAAGAAAATATACGGATTTTATAAAGTATATACCTTTATTTGCCTTGCTGATGATTGCCTTTGCCTGCGCCGAGGAAAAACGATTCGATATAAATGTCGATGACTCTATTCCTCCCGGAATGCCGACAATCAAAAAAGCATACAGGGCTTTACACGGCGGCGCTCGGCTGTACTATAACCCGCCTGCCGACGAAGACGTGCTGAGTATCGACGTCGAATATGCCAACCCTAACACAAAAAAGACAGTACGCTATTCGGCTTCCTATCTCACCGATTCTATTGATATTTACGGCTTGCCCGATACTGTGGATTACAAACTGAATCTCTTTGCAGTGGACAGAGCCGGCAACAAATCGGAGTCAACAGAAATCACTGTGCGCCCCTTAGAATCGGCGCTGTCGCAGGTAAGAAAATCGATGGTTGTTAAAGGCGGTTTCGACGCTCTTTTCGTTACCTGGGCCGACACTCTCGAACGCCCGATAAACGTCATTGTCGATTATGCCTTTACACTCAACGGCGCTCAGCGCAGTCTGCGAACGGTATTCTCATCAAAAGAAAGGGAAAACCGTCGCTATATTACCGACCTTGCTCTCGAACCCACTTCGCCTGTCAAAGTACAGGCGCGGGTCTCCGACGAGTTTGGCAATGTTACCGAACCGGTTGAGTTTGGCAATCTCTTTGTTCTCAAAGATGTGCTTGTTCCAAAATTCGATGCAAATAAAAATGCTCTGTGGAAATTGCCAGTCTCAGGAGAATATGCGCCTGCGGGCAGCGATGTTTCTCAGGTTTTTGGCAGCGGTATGGAAGGTCTTCTTTCGAGGGTTATTGACGGAGAAATTGATGAAAGAGAAAATCTCAATTTTCTGGTAGCATCCCCCTATTCAGATCCATTTCCACCTAATAACTATCCGCCATATTACTGGAATGTGCTGATTGATTTGGGCGACTATTACGAGCTGAGCCGTATTCGGACACATCAGCGACATACTGCGGGAGGCGATGCAGTGGATAACGGCAAACGAGCCAACTATTACCGGTCGTCCAACGTAGGGCAGTATCGCATGTACCGCTGGGACGATACCGAAAATCGCTGGGATACACTCTCGATGCACCGTATCCCCATACCTGTGGGCGAATTAGCTGAAATCGACTGGTACAGATTGGGTCGCGCCGGCGACATGGCATACATGTATCCCAACGACCCGAAATATACCAAGCCCACCCGCTGGTTTCGATACGAAGGTATGGCAAATTTCGACCAGAACTATTCCGGAGGAGCAGGCTGTCTGTCGGAAATTACTCTTTATAGTAAAAAGAAATAAATGAAATGTTTAATTGTTTTAATAAAAAAAGAATATGAAACATATTTTTAAATTAATGATGCCTGCTCTCGTTGTTTTTGCAGTCGCCGCCTGCGGCGGACAATACGACGATATAGCAGATTATGCAACAAAGGAAACCGTGTATCCGGCAGGATACGAGGCGCCTGTGGTGCGAGCCGGTCTCGAAAGGTTGGAAATAGATCTTTTTCCCTCGCTCAAAGACAAAAACGGCAACTATCTCCGTCCCAAATCGAAGGATATCTATCTTGGTAAGGCTAAACGAACCATAGTAGAGTACGAGGGCAAAACGGTACCTTTTGATTCTGTATGTTCATGGTTGAATATCACAGGACTTACCGAATCGAAAGTTTATACTTTCAAAATCTACACCGAAGACGAAAACTACAACCGCTCGCTGTCGGTAACTGCCTTTGGCACGCCCTATACCTCGGCAGAACGGGCAACATTGGTTGCCCCGCAGCCCATGGTTTTACCCACGCCCTATACGGCGGAGTTGAATTGGCAAAACGGGCTTTCGTCCGGAGTTGTGAACATCATCGGAATGGAATATTCGTACATCGACGCCGACGGAGCAGCCGTTCGCCAAACAGCAGATCCGGAATCCACGAGGTTGAATATCACAAATCTCACCGAGAACGGAACTACAAGGGTGGCAATCAAGTACAATGTTGTTCCTCTGCTGTTCAGCGAGAGAATTCTTGATGATTTTCCGCTCTACGATACGGTAGCAGTCAAAACTATTTCTGCTGCAGCCTATCTCGAACTGCGTACCCGCCGTCAAATAAGGCATATCGATTATTCGACCGGCGAAGTAACATTCAAGGACAATGAAGATCCGCATGAGAGTTACATTGATATTCGTTACATGAGAAATTCCGGAACGTCCAACACAGTACGTCTCGAAAAAGACGCTGAAGGTAAATATGTGAATAAAATCACTTTGGACGATATTAAGCGTGGCGAGAATTATTATCCGGAAATGATGTACATGTATGTTCCCGTCGGCTCTGTTGCAGAAGTACCTACAGCCTTCGAGCGCTATCCCGTTCCATTTGTAAACTATATTGAAGAAAGGGTATATACAGTCTCGAAGTCGAGTTATCGCGACATTCTTAGCGATGGAAGCACTCAATCAAGCGAATATCAGGGACAATATAATGAAGGCGGCAGCGCAAACAGAGTAAACCTTAGTTTTGAGAGGGCTGAGAACGGAAAACTTCATTATAGAATTTCCGATTTGTTTGGAGGGTTCTATCATCCGGGGCGAAATTATGGCGATGGTTACATAATGTATGGAACTATTGCATTCGATGGTGTGTCTTCATTCTCAATGATCTACGGTTCAATGGATCCATGGGGTTATGGATTTGAGAAAGTCGAAGGCTCGTATAATGAAAGCAGTAACAGTATAACATTGCACGTTTATTGGTCTGGTTATATTTTTAATCTGTTTCTCGAATAAAAAGAATCATTTTTATTTCATAAGTTGAGAAAGAAACAGGCTGCTCTAATAGGCAGCCTGTTTTGATTTTTGCGGCGGTCATTTGTATGAACTGTGATGAAGGTGATTTTTGATATTAATGCCCTACGGGCAACAAGATTCGACGAGTTTGATTGTCCGGATTGCCCGTAGGGCATCCATATCAATAGAAATCATCAGTCCAACGCGACCGAAACCCCGTTAGGGGTTACACAATAACGACGTTCCGACATGCAGGGCATTGCGCACAAGCCCCTACATCCGAACAAGTAAAATATCAAAGTGCAAATCAATACCGCCTCAATCTTTTTTTTGAACCTTTATCGCGCTTGGAATTTTACAATTTTTATGTAATTTTGCAGCTCGAAAGTTTAATGATTAAAAGTATGGATACAGTTATTACTGTTAAGGATATCAAGAAGATATACCAGATAGGCAATCAGGAAGTCAGGGCTTTGGACGGCGTTTCAATCTCGATAAAACGCAATGAATACGTTGCCATTATGGGTCCTTCGGGTTCGGGAAAATCAACTTTGATGAACATGCTCGGCTGTTTGGACACGCCAACGGAAGGTCAATATATTCTCAACAATACCGATGTCAGCGAAATGGAGGACAACCGGCTGGCGGAGGTGCGAAACAAAGAAATAGGTTTTGTGTTTCAAACATTTAATCTTTTGCCACGTTATTCGTCGCTCGAAAACGTGTGTTTACCTCTGATATATGCCGGCATTCCCAAACATGAACGTATCGAGCGGGGCATCAGAGCATTAACGAATGTCGATCTCGAAAATCGCAAAAATCATAAACCCAACGAACTTTCGGGCGGGCAACGGCAGCGCGTGTCGATTGCCAGAGCGCTGGTAAACAACCCGTCCATCATTCTTGCCGACGAGCCGACCGGTAATTTGGACACAAAAACCTCGATTGATATCATGCGCCTTTTCGAGGCAATTCATCAGAAAGGAAATACAATAATCGTTGTTACTCACGAAGAAGACATTGCCCAACATGCCCGCCGGATTATCCGCCTGCGCGACGGCAAGGTCGAAAAAGACGAAATCAACCCCAATCCTTCTCTGGCTACATAATGAGACTGTTACGTGGCAAACGATTTTTTTAAATTCCGCGAATTTACTGTTAAACAGGACAAAACGGCAATGAAGGTCGGTACCGACAGTGTGGTTTTCGGCTCATGTTTAACCGTTTGCGGCAACGAATCGAGAATACTCGACGTCGGTACAGGCACCGGTTTACTTGCGCTTATGGCGGCTCAACGGTTTACGTCCGCACAAATTGTTGCCGTCGAAATCGACCCGTCCGCCTGCGAACAGGCTCGCCAAAATGTTGAAAACTCAAAATGGGGCAACAGAATAAGCGTTGTTCACTGCGACGTCAGACAATACGCTGACGCTGAACAATTTGACCTGATAATTGCCAATCCGCCATACTTTTCCAACTCGCTGAAATCGCCAAATCCCAAGAAAAATTTTGCTCGCCACGACGATTTTCTGAGCCTGCACAATTTGATTGACTGTGTTGTGAAACTCTTGTCGGAAACCGGTCGTTTTGCGCTGATTATCCCTGCCGAACGGGCTGCAAATTTTGCAGAACTTGCCGGCGACAAAGCGTTGTTTCCTCTCAGAAAAATAAACATCTGCCCCACCACCGACAAACCGTCGAGCAGGGTGATTTTTGAATTTTCCCGTTTGGCTGCAAATTGCATGGAAACGACTCTAATTCTGGGAACTGCAAGCGGCGAATACAGCGACCAATACCGTCGGCTCACAAAAGATTATATCATGCCGTTGCCTGACGTTTCAGCAAAATATTTGCCGCTTTGCGCTGAAACAGAAATATGTATGCAACACTGACCGATATCGAAGCGTCGGCAAAATTGAATACGGGTCTGAAAAATATAAATTCCTTGCCTCCATAGAGCGGAAACCACTCAGGATAACGGGTTTCTATCAGCGGGAAGTAGAACATGTCCACCACGCAACCGTGCAAAAACGACGAATAGCCCGAAAGCGACAGTTGCGACACGCCGGAATAGCCCAGATATTCGCCATATTCGGCGTTGAAACTTGTTCCGGAGTTGAAAATCAAGCCGTAAAACGACGAATCGATGATGTTTCCCAAGGCTCCGGCACAAATGCCTGCAAGTCCGAGAATCAGACCGGTGGTTATTCCGCTTTTTCGCGATATTTTTGGAATATAAATTATCAGAATTGCCACTGTAACAATGCGAAACAGCACCAGCAGTATTTTTCCGAACGGTCCTCCGAAATGCATTCCGAATGCCATTCCCGGATTTTCGGTGAACGACAAGTAAAACCAGTTGCCAAAAACGGGAATTTGTTCGTTGAGATACATGTTGGTCTTTATCAGGATTTTAATTGCCTGATCAACAAGCAATATTATTCCGATAAAAAGAAAGGCTTTTTTGCTTAACGACATTATCTCTTGTTTTTTGCTTCGATACTCAGCGTTGCATGTGGCACAGCCTTAAGGCGTTCGGCTGGAATTAATTTGCCTGTTTCGCGACAAATGCCATACGTTTTGTTTTCGATTCTGACCAGAGCGGCTTCCAGATGCTGAATAAATTTTTGTTGCCGCTGCGCCAGCCGTCCGGCTTCTTCTTTCGACAGGGTCGAAGCGCCTTCTTCCAAAACCTTGAACGTTGGTGATGTGTCCTGAGTATCATTACTTTCATCCTGATTGATGGCTGAACGCAAGATGTCAAGCTCGTTTTTTGCTTTCTCCAGTTTACTGACAATAAGCTCCTTAAATTCTGCGAGTTCCTTGTCGCTGTACTTGTTTTTACCTTCTCTTTTATTCATTTATACTATTTTTAATAAAAATCGAGTGCGAATATATGGTTTTTTTTTGAGATACAATATTTATTTTTTTATTTCACTTGTTTTCAGATATTTATAATGTCATTTTTTTGCCCGAAAAAATTTATAAAAAGCCTGTTTCGAGCAATTTTGGAGATATTTTTAACGCCCGAAAAAATAAAATCTGCACAAAACACAAATGGATTTTTTTTCGGCAAAATATTGTAACCGACTTATTTCTTAGCAATTTCCATCAATTTATCCATATATTTTTCTGCCTCCTGTTTATTATCGGGCGAGGGCGCCCATGGCGCGGTATTTTCCGGTGAAACGGGAACATACGGACCCGGTTTTATCTCATACACAACAGTTCCCGACTTCAAAACCACCAGCGAATGCCAAACTCCGGCTTCTATTTCCATGCCGAAAACGCCTTTGTCGGGCGAGATTTCTTTCGACAGCACAACCTCGCCTTCGTTGTTGAAAATAAAAATCATGATACTGCCACGCAGAACAATAAAACTCTCATTTTTATCGGGATTAAGATGTCGATGAGGGGGAAAATAACTGTTTGGCTCCATTGCATTCAGCAATCTGTTCAGCGGGTCGTCCAAAGTTTTGTGAAAATTGTAATTCATTCTCAATCGGCTGTTTTTCACTGCTTTTGCCGACACTTCGTCCAATAATTCTTTATCTATTATTTTCATTTTACAGATTATTATTTATGCTTTAAATTGTTTATAATCAACTAAAATCGCTCTTCTTTGTTTGTTGCAAATTTAAATACTATGCCTATTTCGTGCGACGAAGTGGCAAGTCCTCTGTAATTTTTGCCTGTAAATCCCAAATCGAACACATAGTAAAGATCCATTATATCGGAAAGATAGCCTATTTGGAACGAGTTTGTGAAGGCGCTGAAATTCAGGTTTTGACGGCTATATACGCCAAGATTAAAGTTCATAAACCGGTACATTGCGCCAATGCGCCATTGCATTATGCTGCCCTGCCAATTTGCTGATAAAGAAGGATAAAGCACCGAACCTTGCAAATATCGGGCAATTCCTGTTTTGGGATAATATTCTGGACCGTCGAGTATTGGTATTTTCAGTTCGAGATGTGCATAAACTCGAACAGGACGCGACCAGTAGAGGGGTTTTTCCTCCTTTCCCAAGTGATACACAGCGACTCCCGTTTCCATAAATTTCGAATCGAACAGTCCGCCAAAACCAAAATCCACTCCCATTTTCGAGTTTCTGTCGTATGTAAAACTGTTAGGATCAACGCTTCCATCGGGGTTAATCATATCGGGAAACAGCAGTCCGTCAGGGTTGTTTATTCCGTAGTACAGATTTGCCATCAGTCCGGTTTTGAAGAAGTTACGTTCGCCGGTTTGGATTTTATACGAATAAAACAGCCCTGCCGAATTGTAGGAATAAACTTTGCTTCCCATTTGGTCGCTCATCAGCGTCAGCCCCAATCCGCTGTTATACTGGTCGATATAAGTGTCGAACGAGGCGCTGTATGTTGCAAAGCCCGTTCCCGAAGCTGGGTAGTGATTTCTGTAGTTCAAAGTGGCGCGAGTATAATATTCGTTGCCGGCAAAGGCGGGGTTAAACATCAGAGGCATCGACGTTTTGAGGGTCAAATAAGGATCCTGCGCATGTCCGCCAACAAGCAGACACACAAAAATCGAAAGCATATATGTTTTCTTTATATTCACGCCGTCAAACTGTTAAGGGATTATTTCTTTGTCTTTTATATCTTTAATTTGGAGTTGAATGTTTGCAATACCTCTGAAATTATTTTCAGAGACAGAATAGCAGACGTCCACCGGATTACCGCCGTTAATATGCTCAAAATGTTCGGCTTGACCGAATGCAATTGCCGGAATATATCGATAAGGTTCATTTTCCTGAATCAGTTCCATGCGCATGTGTTCGCCGTCCTGCCCCACAATACGTCCATTACCGTTATCGTACACGTTTTCAGTGATAAAGACCGGCGACATGTTTTTGGGTCCAAATGGTTGAAACTGTTTCAGTATTCTGAAAAATTTGGGGGTAATCTGCTTGAAATCAAGATAATCGTCCACTTCAATTTGTGGCGTCATCATGTCGGTTGCAATCAGTTCGTTGGCAATTTCGTTGAAACGCTGTTTAAACTGTTCAAGATTAGACTCTTTCATTGTAAGCCCTGCGGCATAAATATGTCCGCCAAAATTTTCGAGCAAATCGGCACAGGCTTCGATTGCCTGATAGAGGTCAAAACCCGGAATACTTCTGGCTGAGCCGGTTATAAAGCCATTGGAGTTGGTCATCACAATGGTTGGTTTATGATGATATTCAATGAGCCGCGAAGCCACGATACCAATTACTCCCTTGTGCCACTGAGGGTTGTAGAGAATTGTTGCCTTGTCGAGCAGATGGTTGCTGTTGAGTTCCAGCATGGTCAAAGCCTCGTTAGTAATTTGTTTATCAACGTTTTTACGGTCGTTATTATTAGTATTGATTGCTTCTCCAAAATATTTGGCTGTTTCGTCCGAGTCGGAAGTGAGCAAATCGACGGCGGCTTTGCCCGATTCCATTCTGCCGGCGGCATTAATTCGTGGACCGATTTTAAACACGAGGTCGTCGATATTAATCTTTTGATTTTCAAGACTTGCAATTTTAATTATCGATTTCAGCCCGCGACAGGGATTTTCGTTCAACTGTTTCAATCCAAAGAATGCAAGTATCCGATTTTCACCGATTATAGGCACAATATCGGAGGCGATGCTAACTGCCACCAAGTCGAGATGCGGATAAAGTTCGTGGAGCGGGATGTTATTGACCATACAAAATGCCTGTAACATTTTGAAACCCACGCCACAGCCCGATAATTCGGAAAAGGGATAATTGCAATCGTTGCGTTTGGGGTCGAGAACGGCAACGGCTTCGGGAATTTCGTCGCCCGGAAGGTGGTGATCGCAGATAATGAAGTCGATATCTTTTGCTTTGGCATACGAAATTTTGTCGTTAGCCTTTATGCCGCAGTCGAGGGCAATAATCAGCGAAATTTCTTTTTCAAAAGCATAGTCGATGCTGCGATACGATATTCCGTAACCCTCGTTGTATCTGTCGGGTATATAGCAGGTTATTTTTTTGTAATATTTTTTCAAAAACAGGGAAACCATTGAAACAGCGGTAGTTCCGTCCACGTCATAATCGCCGTAAACCATAATATTTTCCTGTTTTTTGATAGCCTCGTCGATTCGGGCAACTGCCCGGGTCATGTCCTTCATCAGAAACGGGTTGTGCAGGTTTTCGAGTTTGGGGCGAAAAAATGCACGGGCATCTTCAAATGTATATACTCCGCGCTGTGTCAGCAAATTAGCCAGCACCGGGTCAATCGAGAGTTCATTCACAAGCCGCTGAATGTCAGTCTGCGATCTTTTGTTTCTCATTATCCATTTTCGTTCGACAGTCATTTTTTAGATATTATAGTAATAAATACATAATAAATTGATTATCGGTATATTGCTATTTCAAACAATCGCGACCAGTTTTTGCCTGTAACAATCAGTTTCTTTTTCTCATGATCGTAGGCTATACCGTTAAGTACGTCAGTAACAGAGGGTTTTCGATATTCCTTTTTTAGAATATTTGCCAGATTTAGCATTCCGGTTACCTCGCCTGTTTTGGGGTTGATAATCACAATATTATCGGAATCATAGACATTTGCCCAGATTTGTCCGTCGATGTATTCTAATTCGTTGAGATAGTGGACAGGTCCTTTATTTGTGTAAACCTCAATCTGTTCGACGATATTCATATTGTCGTTAAATTTATACAGATATGAGGTTCCGTCGCTCATCAGAAGATAGTCGCCGTCGGAGGTTATTCCCCAACCTTCCGAATTGTAGTTAAATTTGCCTGTAAGGTTAAACGTCTCATAATCATATATAAAACCTTCATGATTTTTCCATGTCAGTTGATAGATTTTTCCTTTGTGCAGACAAATTCCTTCGCCAAAATATTGTTTATCAAGATTATGAACTTGCAGAACTTTGCCTGTTTCGATTTCCACTTTCCGCAGTAACGATTTGCCAAGAAGTCCGGTTCCTTCATACAGAAACCCTTTGCTAAAAAACAGTCCCTGAGTATAAGCGCTTTCGTCGTGTGGATATTCTTTCACAACGCGATATTTATACTGTTCGGGCTCGGAAGTGGGGATAATTTTCAGTGCAAACTGCAGATTATCAATAATTTTACTGTTAAAAAAAATTGAGAGCGACAAACGGCGAACGCCCATTTTCACGCCTGCGACGGCGATTTTCTGAGGCAGTGAATGTACTGAGGCATAATGTTTTCCGTCGATATTCAAAATACAGGAGTCAAATTTCACTGTATCGCTAATGCTCTTTAAATCAAGCGTAAGCGTGTCTTTCGACTTGAATGTTTCTCCGTTTGTGGGGCTTGCAAGTCGAAACAGTTCTTTTCCCGTGTCCCGTGTTTTTTTCGATACGCGGGTTTCGGTTTTGTTGTTTCCACACGAGATGCAACAACCTGAAAATATTATACATAATACAAAAAATACTGTTCGCGGCATTTTTAAATTGTTTTCAACAGTTTCGGATAAAAAACTGTAAAAAAAGGTTGTTTAAAAAATTATAAACAACCTTTTTACATGTTTAACAATTAATCAAAAGAGGGAAATCACTTAATTCCCAATTCTTTTTTTACCAGAGGTAAAATGTCGGTACTTTGAGTTTCGCTCCAGTAAATCGGATTTCCGGTCGAAATATCGAAGATATACGTAAACCCGTTAGCCTTAGCCACTTTATCGATAGTGGACTTTATTTTTTCTCTGATTGGGGCAAAAAGTCGCTCCTGTTCGGCGGCGAGTTTCTGTTGTCCTTCCTGTTGAAATTTGGAAAAACGAGTCTGCAGTTCGATAATTTCCGCCTGTTTGTTTTCTTTAACAATGGAAGACCATTTGTCCTGATTTGCAGAAAATTCATCGATTTTTTTGTTGTACTCTTCGTTCATACCTTTCAGGATTTCTTGGTGGTCGTTAACGAATGCTCTCAGTTTCAGGTCCATAGAATCCCGTTCGGGCATTATGCCAACCAGTTCATCGGTATTAATGTGTCCGAATTTCACATTTTGTGCGTTTGCCATAAAAGTGCAGGCAAAGGCTAAAGTCATGAATATAAATACTTTTCTCATAAACTAATTATTTTATTTATTTTAAATTTCGACGGCAAAAGTAGTAATAAATTATCATATAAATACTATTTCAATCCAATTTTTTCAACAATTTTATCGCTCAAATCGTATCGTGGGTTGTTATACACTACGTTAGGGTTGTTGGCGATGTCAAAAATTATTGCATATCCACCCTCGTTTGCGAGGTCTTTTATGGCATTGTAAACCTTTTCCTGTAACGGTTTCAACAATTCCTCACGTTTTTTGCCCAAAGTTCCTTCGGGCGAAAAATGTGTTTTTTGCAGTTCCTTGACTTCCTTTTCTTTTGTGATGATGTCGTTTTCGCGTTTTTGACGCATTTCTTCGGTCAAGAGAACTTTTTCTGCCTGATATTTAGCAAACAAATCCTGTACGATTTTGTATTTTGCATCGATATCCTGCTGATACTGTTTCGACAGTTTTTCCAACTGTTCCTGTGCGGCGTTGTATGCGGGGATTTTTTTCAGGATATATTCCGAATCCACATAGCCAAATTTCTGTGCCTGCGACGAAAACGCCGCAAACATAAACAAGAGGGCAACAAAAATGCGCAGTCTTGTTTTTCCGAATGTTAATATTTTTATCATTTTCTTTAATTTATAATGTTTATTTTCATTTAATTATCAATTAAAAAGTATGTCCCATCACAAAGTGCAGCTGTCCGCGTTTCATGTCTCTGCCTTCAATTCGGTCGAGTCCGTAGCCCCAGTCGAGACCCAATGTGCCTACTATATTGAGGTTTACGCGCACGCCCAGCCCCACCGAGCGTTTAATATCGAAAGGATTGAACTGATTGATTGAACTCCAGCAGTTTCCGCCTTCGAGGAAGGTCAGCACAAAAATTTGCGATGCCGGCTGCATTATCACAGGATAGCGCAATTCCATTGTGTATTTGTTATATACGTTGCCCTGATATGCATTTCGAGCATTATCGTAGGGCGTCAGTGAGTTGTCTTCGTAGCCTCGCAGCGCTATAATATCCTGACCATACATTACATAGCCCGACATTCCGCCGCCGCCAACCACAAAGCCTTCAAACGGCGAATATCCCCATGCTTTGTTGTAATATCCGAGATATCCAAACTGTGCTTTTGCCATAAGTATCAGATCTTCACCAATAAGCGGCTGAAAAAACGAGGCGTCCACAATCCATTTGTGATATTCTATCCATCTGTATTTTTCGGTCAGATTCATTTCCGCATAGTTTTTGCTGTTGTCGAACAGCGAATAGGGCGGCGTCATTTTTAAACGCACCGAAAAACTTGAGCCTTGACGCGGAAATATCGGATTAAAAATCGAACTGCGACCAAAGGCAAATTCGAGGCTGAAATTGTTGGCGTTACCGTTCGAGAACAAAAATCCGCCCGTCCAGTTTTTGAGTTTATAGCGTTGAAGGGTAACATTATACGAAAGTGTAAAATGATTATCGGGCCATTTCAGCCGATGCCCCAAACCTACCGATAAACCAAGTACTTTCATGCTTTCGTTGCTGTCGTATTCGTAATTATAATAAGGATAGCCGCCATAACCGTAGCCGCCGCCGTAACCGTAGCCGCTGCCATAGTCGTAGTATGGGTTGTAGATCGATGTTTGATTTGAATAATAGGCGCTTACCGAGAAATTGATTGGTTTTCGTCCGCCCAGCCAGGGTTCCATGAAACTGACGCTAAACTGTTGATAGCGTTTGCCATTGGTTTGGAAACGCAGCCCCAGAGTTTGTCCGTCGCCGGTAGGCACCGGTCGCCACGATTTGAGGTTGAGAGCGCGGCTTGCCGCAAAGTTGTTGAATGTAACGCCCACGCTTCCAACGAACATTCTTGCGCCCCAGCCTCCCGACAGTTCAAACTGGTCGTTGGAAACTTCTGTCAATTCGTAGTTTACATCAACTGTGCTTTCCACTTCGTTGGGTTTGATAAAGCCGCCTGCTTTTTTTGTCAATTCTTCGGCGTCGAAATATTTCATTGCCGAAAGCATTCGGATTGATTCTTTGAACTTGCTGACACTGAACAGGTCGCCCGGAACGGTGCGCAGTTCGCGACGGACAACGCGCTCGTTGGTTTTGGTGTTGCCGACAATTGTTACGCGGTTAATTCTTGCCTGTTCGCCTTCAAATATGCGGATTTCCAAATCGATAGAATCGCCTACAATGTTGGTTTCTACGGGATTGGCTCGGGCAAAAATATACCCGTTGTCGTGATAAAAATACGTCATCACCGATTCGTCGTCGGTTTCCAGACGTTCTTTGAGCAGAACTCTGTCGTAAATATCACCTTTTTTTATACGAAGCACTCGGTGGAGATATTCGGTGGGATATTTGGTATTGCCAACCCAGTTTATATTCCTGAAATAGTAGCGAGTACCTTCGTGTACTTTGAGATTTATCGCAAGTCTGCTGTCGGAAACCTGATTGTCCGATTTTTTAAATATACGTTTAAAAAGAGGTCGTCGTTTGGGAACTTTGTAAACCGAATCGGCGAGAATTTCGGCGTCGCGATAACCTTTTCTGTTATAATATTCAAGGACTTTGTCCTTGTCTTCTTCGTATTTCGACTCCACAAATTTTCGGGATTTAAAAATCGAGTGAAATGCAAATCCTTTTTCCTTTGTACCTTTCATGGCGGCTTTCAGTTTGCCTGAGCGGATTTTTTCGTTGCCTTCAAAAGTAATTTTACGGATTTTCACTTTCGATTTTCTATCGACTTTAAATGTAACATTTACAGCATTTTTAAGAATGGTATCGTTTTTTACCGTTACATCGACTTCGGTGTTGAGGTAGCCTTTTTCGGCAAAATATTTTTTGATTTTTGCTACGTTCGACTGTATCACATAGTCGGAAAACGAGCCGCCGCGCCTCAGTGTCAGTATTTCCATCACGTCCTTGGTTTTGCTTTTTTTCAGACCTTTAACTTCCCACCGCATGATATGCGGACGTTCGGCAAGCTGAATTTCGAGCCAGGCTTTGTCCTCTTCAACCTTGACAATCCGGATATCCACACTTCCATACGAGTTTTGCGACCAGAGCCGTTTGATAGCCTGCCGGCATTTGTCGTCGCCTGTGGCATTGCTTATCACGTCGCCAATTTTCAAACCGGAGAGGGTGATAATCTGATTTTTATCTGCATAATTGACTCCCGATACCGATATTTCTTCGATATAATATTTTTTCGGCAGTTCGTAGTTCAAATCCAGCACAGGGATTGAATCCTGTTGAGCAAAAACGCTGTTATGCATTAGTATTCCGCATATTACGAATGCGCTTAGCAGGAACGTCTGTTTCACCGTTGTCGTTGTTTTGCAAATAGTTGTTATGCAAGTCTTATTTGGATATACTTGTTTCATTAATTATTTGTTACTGATTTATTTGTTCGCTTGTTTTGCCAAATCTCCGTTCTCTTTTCCGATATTCGTCGAGAGCGTGCTCGAAGTCTTTTTTTCTAAAATCGGGCCACAGAACGGCGGGAAAATAAAATTCACTGTAAGCCGCCTGCCATAGCAGGAAATTGCTTAACCGCTGTTCACCGCTTGTGCGGATTATCAATTCCGGGTCGGGCATCCCAAATGTTGTCAAATTTTGTTCAAAAAAATTTTCATTAATACTTTCTGGTTTAATATTTTCTGCCACCACTTTTTCTACTGTGCGCTTCACTGCCTCCACAATTTCCCATCGCGAACTATAGGCGAGGGCGAGCGTTAAAACCAAACCTGTGTTGTTCGACGTAAATTCTATTGCTTGGTTTAATTTGCCCTGCACATTTTCGGGAAAGGACGCCAAATTGCCAATGGCTTTGAGCCGTACTTTGTTTTTGTGCAGATTGGGTGTTTCCTTAACAATCGCATCGACAAGCAGTTCCATCAAACCGTTAATTTCGTCGCGGGGTCTGTCCCAGTTTTCGGTCGAAAAAGCATAAAGAGTGAGAAATTCGACGCCCTTTTCGCCGCAAAATTCTACCGCCTCCCTCACCGACGTAACCCCGTTTTTATGTCCATGAATTCTGTTCAATCCAAATTTTTTAGCCCATCGTCCGTTGCCGTCCATTATGATGGCTATATGTCTGGGTATCTTGAATTTATCCATGTTTAAATTCTGTGTTTTATGCACATTTTACCTCTTTTTTCAGGCTGCAAAGTTAATCATTATTTTGATTTTTTCGTTTTTTTTGCAAAAACCGGAGAAAAAAATTACCGTTCGATTTATCAATTTCTGATGCGTTTATTCATCACATCCGACTGAATATTTATTGATTCCTGATGAATCAGGTCGAGATATTTTTTCAGAAAATCTTCGCTCAAACCCATTGCTTTGCCCATATTCAGGCGATTACCCACGATACTGCTCCAGCGATCCATTTGCAGAATGGTTACATTGTTTTCCTTTTTATACTGTCCGATTTTTTCGGAGATTTTCATTCGCAGCGAAAGTTTTTGAATGATTTCATCGTCCAAAAGGTCAATTTCTTCGCGCATTTTCGACAGCGCGGTCGGGGCTTGATTTTGCATCGGGCTGGTCGAACGTAGCAACAATCCGTAGATCAGGTCGCCATATTGGTCGGGCGTAAGTTGCTGTTTGGCGTCGCTCCATGCGCATCCCGGATTGTTGTGAACTTCAATCATTAAGCCGTTTACTTCCATATCGAGCGATTTTTGCGCAATGAAGGGAATCAGTTCGGTATTTCCACATATATGGCTTGGGTCACAGACTATTGGCAAGTCGGGACAGGCGGCTTTGAGTTCGATAGGGATATTCCACATCGGCAAATTGCGGAACACGCTTTTTTCGTAGGACGAAAATCCGCGATGAATAGCGCCAAGTTTCTTAATACCAGCCTTACTGATGCGTTCCAGCGCCCCAATCCAGAGTTCGACGTCGGGGTTGACGGGATTTTTGACCAGCACTGCCACGTCGCTGCCTTTCAGCGCATCGGCAATTTCCTGTACCGAAAACGGATTTGCCGATGTTCGTGCTCCAACCCACAATAAATCAACGCCATACTTCAGCGCCAGTTCCACATGTTCGGCATTGGCAACTTCGGTGGCAATGCGAAAACCTGTTTCTTTTTTGACTGTCTGCATCCATGGAAGTCCCTTAACACCAATACCTTCAAAGGAATTGGGACGGGTGCGCGGTTTCCAGATGCCGGCTCGGAAAAAACTGACCCGTTTGGTGTTTTTAAGCTTAACGGCGGTATCGACTAATTGTTCCTCGCTTTCGGCGCTGCACGGACCGGCAATCAAAAGTGGCCAGTCGGCATTCTCCAACTCATTGGGAATGCGCTCTATATCGATTGATATTTTTGTTCCTGTATATGTCATAATCTTCTATTCTATTCAGTACAAATGTTTTTAAAAAATTGCGCCAAAAGTAATAAAAAAATTATAATCTGTTGCAGATTTTACATTAAAATATTATATCACAGACATTTAAAAAGCCTGTTTTTGACCGTCCAAACTGTGATTTTCGTGTAATTTTCGTGATTTTTATGATTGTTTGCGTATCAGTGGTTAATAAATAGTGTCCGTCCGAAAACTCGAATACACGTAACCGCCGTCCCTGCCCCAGCCTGTCCGCCGCAGGCATTAATCACTAATCACTAATCACTAAAAAGATTTGTGCATTTCACAAATTTGATATACATTTGCATTTTAATTTTTTTCGATTTATGCGATATGATGTAATTGTAACAGGCAGTGGACCTGGAGGATACGTGGCAGCGATATGTGCTGCGCAACACAAATTCAAAACTGCTTTAGTCGAATATTCCGATGCCGGCGGCGTATGTCTGAACAGAGGCTGTATTCCGGCAAAAACTCTGCTCAAAAGCGTTTCCGTTCTCGAAAATTGCAGACATGCAGGCGAGTACGGAATAATTGCAGGCGAATGTAACCCCGACATTGAAAAAATTGTTGCCCGCGCCCGCAACGTCTCCCAAACCATGAGCAGAGGCGTTGATTTTCTGTTAAAAAAAAACGGAATATATCTGATTCGCGGTCATGGCAGGCTGCTTGCTCCCGATACCATGGAAATTGATGGTAATAAAACCATTACCGCCTCGCACATCATCCTTGCAACCGGCGCCCGTCCCAAAGAACTGCCAAACTTACCGATAGACGAAAAATATGTAAAAAGCTATAAAACTGCGCTTTTCCCCGAACATATACCCGCTTCGATGCTGGTTGTTGGTTCGGGAGCAATTGGTACGGAACTCGCCTGCTTCTATAATGCTGTCGGTACGAAAGTTACGATGGTTGAATACTTGCCGCGCATTGTTCCGCTCGAAGACGAAGACGTGTCGGCACAATTGAGCCGCTCGCTGCGCAAATCCGGCATAAGGGTGATGACCGATTCGTCGGTCGATTCGCTTGTTGTTGGCTCAAATGGCTGTACAGCAAGCATATCAACAAAAAAAGGAAAGGAAACAGCCGTTTATGAGCAGATACTGTCGGCTGTTGGGGTAACTGCCAATATCGAAAATCTTGGACTCGAAACCCTTGGCGTTGAAATAATAAACGGCAAAATTGCAACCGACCGGTTTTACCGTACAAACGTCGAAGGCGTGTATGCCATTGGCGATGTGATTGCTACGCCATCGCTGGCTCATGTTGCTTCGGCTGAGGCAATTGTTTGCGTCGAAAAAATTGCAGGCGTCGGTGTTCCGCCAATCGACTATACCAATATCCCCTCGTGCATTTACACAAATCCCGAAATTGCATCCGTTGGACTGACTGAAAAACAGGCAACTGAGTCGGGATTGCCATTCCGCGTCGGCAAATTTCCATACACGGCGTCGGGCAAGGCGGCGGCGACAGGCTGTCGCGACGGTTTTGTAAAACTTCTTTTCGATAATAATTCGGATAAACTCATTGGCGCACATCTTGTTGGCTCAGGCGTAACCGAAATGATTGCCGGACTTGTTGCTGCAAAAAAATTCGAACTCACCGCCGCTCAATTACATTCGATTATTCATCCGCATCCAACAATGAGTGAGGCGATTATGGAAGCAGCGGCTGCCGCTCACAATCAATGCATACATTTATGAATAATTGATTAACCGAATAATGCACACAATCAATGTATTTATATGCCTGATTATATGAATAAAACAGTTTTTTATGGATAACACAGACAGTCTGCTGGAATATGCAAAAAAAATGCTCGACAGGGGCGACGGGTATTCAAGTATTATTTATTATCTTGATAATAAAGGTGTTTCTCCGGAAACTCGAAGGGAAATAATTCTGAAACTCGATGAATACAAAAAAGCGAAACAGGCAAACGACAGCAGGAGAAACGACTTGTATTCAGTGTCGTGGCTCAAAATTGCAGTCGGAACAGCATTTTTTGTACTGACACTTTATTTGATGAAATTCAACATAATAGCCTTTCCGTGGACACTCATCGGTTTTGCCATCGGAGGACGAACACTCTACGAAATCATAAAAATATTTATAAACTTTTTTAAATCATAAAAATATGAAAAAATTTATGGACAACAATTTTGTTCTGCAAACAGAAACCGCTCAGTATCTGTATCATGAACATGCAAAACATTTGCCGGTAATTGATTATCACTGCCATCTCGACCCAAAACTGATTGCCGAAGATTACCGTTTCGACAATCTGGGCGAACTGCTGCTGGCAGAAGACCACTACAAGTGGAGAGCAATGAGAACCAACGGAATAGATGAACGCTACATCACCGGAAATGCCGGTTACAGGGAAAAATTCGACAAGTGGGCGGAAACAGTTCCCTATACCATGCGTAATCCGCTGTATCACTGGACGCATCTTGAACTGCAAAGAACTTTTGGCGTTGACAAACTGCTGAAACCCGAAACGGCAAAAGAGATTTACGACGAATGCAGCGAAAAACTGCGCCGCCCCGAATTTTCGGCACGCGGGCTGATGAAATACTTTAAGGTAGAGGCAGTTTGCACCACCGACGACCCCGTCGATTCGCTTGAACATCATCTTCGACTGAAAAACGAAGGCTTCGACGTCAAGGTTTTACCAACTTGGCGTCCCGACAAGGCTATGGCTGTGGAGTCGCCCGCAAATTTCAAAAAATATATCGACCGGCTGGCGGAGGTTTCGGGCATTACAATCGGCAGTTTCGCCAATCTTATTGAGGCTCTGCGCAAACGCCACGATTTTTTTGCCTCGTCAGGCTGCAAACTTTCCGACCATGGTTTCGAGGAGTTTTTTGCCGAAGACTATACCGAATCCGAACTCAATGGGATTTTCAAGAAAGTGTATGGAGGCGAGGAGCTTACGCCGGAAGAAACGGCAAAATACAAATCAGCCCTACTCTACGAAGGCGCTGTGATGGATTGGGAAAAAGGCTGGACACAACAGTTTCATTATGGCGTAATTCGCAATAATAATACACGCATGTTCCGTAGGGCAGGCGCGGATTTGGGCTTCGATTCAATCAGCGACCCGAACGTGGCAAAGTCGATGGCTAAATTTTTCGACCGGCTGGATGTGGACGGCAAACTGACGAAAACCATTGTGTATAATCTCAATCCACGTGATAATCATCTACTTGCCGCAATGATGGGAAATTTTCAGGACGGGTCGATTGCCGGAAAAATGCAGTTCGGCTCGGGATGGTGGTTTCTCGACCAGAAAGCGGGCATGGAAGCGCAAATGAACACCCTTTCAGCACTCGGCTTGCTGAGTCGTTTTGTGGGTATGCTAACCGATTCGCGCAGTTTTGTGTCCTACACTCGACATGAATATTTCCGCAGAATTTTGTGCAACCTGACAGGTAACGACGTGGAACAGGGACTGTTGCCCGCATCGGAATTGCCTTTTATTGGACAATTGATTGAAAATATATCGTATTATAATGCGAAAAATTATCTGAATTTGTGAGAGAAAAAAAAATCGGATTTTCGGTTTAGGGATGTGAAATAAATAAGATGTTTCTGTTTCATGGCAAAAAAGCCGGTAACCTTTTACCGCAAAGGACGCAAAGGTTACCGCGAAGGGCGCAAAGGCTTTGCGTTCCTTGCGTAATCTTTGTGATCCTGGCGGTAAAAAAGTCGCAAGTTTATAAGTTATTTATTTCATGTCCCTTAATATCGTTGAACGGTAATTCATGTATTTTTTATAGTATTTTTGCAAAATTATGTATATTATTTTCAACATATTCTTTTATTTTTTCCGTTTCGCCGTCATTAATTTTATAATATTCTTCCTCCAAGGGCTCAAAATCCGTTATTTTTTTATATAATCCACAAAATTCCTCTGCTTCCTTTTCCGCCTCAAGTTCTTCCTGATATTTAATATATATTTCTTTCGCTTTATCAACAATTTGAGCAGTTTTTTCAGCGCCCCATGATTTTAGATATCCGGAAAACGGAGTATCAAAAATATATCCGCCATACCCGTTGTTAATCAATTGTATAAATCCGCCATTGCAAACTTGACTGTCAAGATACATATATGCCAGAAGCGTATGTTGATATTCATTAAAATCACCAGTAATGTTACCATTTTCAATCATCTCAAAATATTTATCTAAAAAAACATATATGAGCTTCCATGCGTCATCCTTCGCATTTTCAATGTCTTGTCTGCTAATTTCAGGTAAAAATGCCTTTTCATTTTCCATGTTATTCATCCAAAAATGTTATAAATTATTATACTATGTTATATCTTACTTTAGTCAAACGTTTTTTTTGTATTTTCATAAAATTTTCCAACCAGTTTCAGGCGGCATTGCGTATGTTTCCAACGTTTTTATCGCCCTAAATCAGATGAAAATCACTTGACAAAATAAAAATCTATTTCATTGTTAAACACCTGCGCAAAACTTCCGACATTTGCGCTTTGCCTGCAAAATTCGTTGCTCTCCGAGCGGGTATTTGCTGCAAACCTTTGTTCGATTTTATGTTTCATTTCTAATTATTTTTATGTTAATCAACAAATTACATATCGTATCATACAATAAATTACGGTGCAAGTATAGTGAAAATTATTGAAACACAAACTTTTTTACCACCTCATTTTCGAGTATAATTTTGATATAACGGATTTTATTTTTCTATACTTCTGTATATCAGCGAAATGGTTTAAAAAGTTTGTTTTTGTAGCAACAGAATTAATTCACAATTAAACACATCAACAGAAGCAAAAAAAGGTAACAAATTTCTCTTTGTTTCCCTTTTTCGTAGCTCCAGCAGGACTCGAACCTGCATTTAAAGTTTAGGAAACTTCCGTTCTATCCCTTGAACTATGGAGCCTGTTTTTAAATTTTATTATTATGAATACCGTTTTTTAAATTTTATTTTCGTTGCGAGTTCCGTCGTAAGCCCATTTCAGATAGATAGCGCCCCAGGTGTAACCTGCTCCGAATGTTGTAATTATCATATTGTCGCCTTTTTTGAATTTGCTTTCAAAATCCCAGAGACACAGGGGCACTGTTGCCGATGACGTGTTTCCATATTTGTCGATATTTATCAAAATTTTCTCTTTCGACAACCCCACGCGACTTCCCGTGGCGTCAATTATCCGTCGGTTTGCCTGATGCGGCACCAACCAGTCGATATCGTCGGCAGTCAAGCCGTTACGTTCCATCAGTTCAGTCGAAGTATCAGCCATGCTCGATACGGCGGCTTTAAAAACCGTCTGACCCTCCTGATAGATAAAATGTTGGCGGCGCATGACCGTTTCCATGCTTGGCGGCAAAACCGAGCCGCCGGCTTTGAGATGCAGAACATGTCGTCCCACGCCATCGACTTTGGCAATAGAGTCAATCAGTCCCAGACCTTCTGTGGACGGTTCGAGCAGCACGGCGGCGGCGCCGTCGCCAAACAGCGGGCAAGTTGCGCGATCGGTATAATCGACATACACCGAAAGTTTTTCGGAACCTACCAGCACAATTTTCTCATATTTACCCGTTTCTATAAACAGCGCCAGAGTTATCAGCGAAAACAGAAAACTCGAACAGCCTGCATTTATATCAAATCCGAAGGCATTTTTCACGCCCACCTTGTCGGCTATAATATTTGCCGTTGCCGGAAAAACCATATCTGCCGTTACTCCGCACCACACCAGCATATCAACATCTTCGGGGCGGGTATTTGTTTTTTTAAACAGATTTTCCACTGCCTGTGCGCCCATATCCGAGGCGCCCAGTCCTTCCTCCTTCAATATATGCCGTTCGCGGATGCCTGTGCGACTCTGTATCCATTCGTCGCTTGTATCAACCATTCGCGAAATCTCCTCATTTGTAAGTATATATTCAGGCACATAGCCTGCCACGCCTGTAATAGCCGCTCTTATTTTATTCATTACGATTTTAGATTTACGATTTTAGATTTACAATTTATGATTATTGTAATAGCCGCTCTTATTCTGTTCATTACCATGTTTGTTTATCCTGCATTATCGGGAAAGGCAGTTTTTGTAATTACACTTTTCACTTTTTCTACCAGTTTGGCTTTGACCGTTTTCTCAGTTATAAGAATCATGTTTTTAATTGCTTTTGGCGATGAGCTTCCATGACCGATTATCACCGGAGCGTTTACGCCCAGAACGGGTGTACCGCCATGCGATTCATAATTCAGTTTGCCAAAGAAATCCGTTTCGATACCCTGACGCAAAGCCAGATGGTAGAAACTTTCCGCCATTTTCAGCACCACGTTTCCCACAAATCCGTCGCAAACCACCACATCTGCTTTTTTGCCTGTAAATACCTCATTACCTTCGATATTACCAACAAAATGAAAATGATTTGTTTTGCTCATCATTTCGTGAGCGGCTTTCATCAGCAGATTGCCTTTCGACTCTTCTTCGCCGATATTGAGCAGAGCCACGCGCGGCGCTTCCATACCCGTAACGCCTTTGAGATACAGCGATCCGAGTATGGCATACTGGTAGAGGTTTTCCGCTTTGCAGTCGGCATTCAGACCCACGTCGAGCAGCAATCCCGAGCCGCCGCCGATAAACGGATAGAAGCACGAGATGCACGGGCGCAGTATGCCTTCGATTGTACGAACAGTGTACATCACTCCTGCCATCATTGCTCCGGTATTTCCGGGGCTGGCGAAGCCGTCAATCATGCCGGACGACAGCGCTTTAAAGCCTGCCGCCATGCTTGAATCGGGTTTTTGGGCGAACGCTTTTGCCGGATGGTCGTGCATTCCGATAATTTCCGTTGTATGAACAATTTCGAAGCACGAGGGGTCTGCACCCTGCTTTTTGCACACGGCTTTTATCAACTTTTCGTCGCCAAAAAGTACTATGCAGGAATTTTCCTGCAATTCCGGAAGGGCTTCCAGTGCTCCCAGCACTTCATTTTCGGGAGCAAAGTCTCCGCCCATAGTATCAAGTCCGATCTTCATCTCAGTTATAATTTAAGCTGTTATAGATAAATGTAGTCGGAAGCGTTTAGTTTGCCTGCAACTGTTCTTTTTTATTTGTCCGAACTTTTTTCCACAATTAATCGTCCGCGATAATATCCACATTCGGGGCATACTCGGTGATAGAGTACTGCCGAGCCGCAATTGGTGCACGAGGCTACTGTTGGCGCTTCCGCCTTGTAATGCGTTCTGCGTTTGCGCTTTCTTTGTTTCGAGATTCTGTGTTTAGGATGTGCCATTTCTTTAATCTATTTAAATGTTAAAAATCCAATTTTTTATTAATATTCTATTTCTTATAATTTTCTATTTATAATTTTCTGTAAACCCTGCATTTACATCCCTGAATTTGAAATATATTTCAACATTTCGGGGTTGCAGAGGCTTGTTCCGTTTTCGTCGTCTCCGTGCACGCGCTGCATTGGCAGCGACAGTAATACGCACTGATACACATAGTCGGTCAAATCAACCTCGCGGTCGTCGTCATTAACATAGACAACATCCGCGTCGTCGTCCCCGTCTGTAACGGCGGCGGTTTGCGGAGTTTTGCCGAAGCGCACCGTCAATCGGCTGTCGCCTTCCGCCGGAACGACAAGATTTTCGAGACAGCGGTCGCATTCGACGGTTACCTCGCCCGAATGATGCAGAACAACGTCCACAAAATTTTTTATTTTTTCTGCCGTCAAAATCACTTTGACCCTGCTTTCGAGCACCTCCAAGTTCCCGAAATTTGCAAAAAAATCCACTGTCAAACAAAATTCAAATGACCATTTTTCTCTGTCTAAATTGCACAATGGCAATTTTATACAATTTTGAACAACGTTCATATCCATATATATATTGGCACGCAAAGGTACATAAAATTCTCAATTTGCAAACAATTTGCAACAAACTCTGTTTTTTTTTGCATCTTTTCGGAGCGATTTCTGCCACTTTTTTGTCGCCGGGCAAACCCCGAAGCAAGCAACGGACTACACAAAATTATGTTTTTGACGATTCTCTCTGTCGATTTTCCGATTTCCGACCACCTTTTTTTGAGGTGCTATTGATTTATGCAGAAAAACTCCGCTATGTCCCAAAGTCCCGCAGGGACGGAACTTTTGATTGCTATGACGTTCATTTCATAATAATATTCTAATAGATATTTTATCAATAGCATCTCAATCTTTTTTTCAACCCAATTCTCTTTTTTTTGCGGTTTAAAAAAAATTATCTACTTTTGCAAAAAATTTGTGTATGGTCAAACAGTTATTATTAGTTGGTATTGGAGGTGGTGCGGGAAGTATTTTCCGTTATCTGGCGTCGATTTTGGCAGGCAGACAGGCGGGCGGCTTCCCTTGGGCTACTTTTTTGGTCAATATTTCCGGTTGTCTGCTAATAGGTTTATTTGCAGGGCTGGCGGCGCGGTGCGATGTGATTGGCGCAGATTTCAAAATGCTGTTTGTTACCGGATTTTGCGGAGGATATACAACTTTTTCGACCTTCTCTGCCGAAAATCTGAAACTGCTCAATGGCGGCAACTGGGGCGTTGCGGCGATATACATCGTCGCCAGTCTTGTTGTCGGGCTGCTTGCAGTATGCGTGGGCAACTGGCTGTCGAAAATTGAAATATAAAATATCGTAAATAATAAATAAATCATGAAAAAATATTTGATAACAATTGCAGCAATCGGGCTGTTGTCTGTTTTGAGCCTGACGGCGCAGAAAAAGGACGAGAAAGTAGAGAAAAAATTTAAGGAATATGAATTTTCCGACCTGAAAATTTTACCGCACACGTCTGTCAAAAATCAGGCAAGTTCGGGCACCTGCTGGAGTTTTTCGGGGCTGTCGATGCTCGAATCGGAAATTATCAGAACAAAAGGCGATACCGTCGATTTGTCGGCAATGTGGGTTGTGCGCAATATCTACAAGGACAAAGTGGAAAAATATGTGCGGATGCATAAGGAAGTGAATCTGGCTGCCGGCGGCTCGTTTGCCGACGTCATTCACGCCAGCGTCCGCTACGGCTTTGTTCCCGAACAGAGCTATCGCGGGCTGAATTATGGCTCCGACAGGCACAATCACAACGAGCTCGACAGATTTGTGAAAAGCGCCGGCGATATTCTTGTCGATACCCGCAAACTGTCGCCCGGATGGAACCTTGCTATAGATGCGATTTTGGACGCCTATCTGGGCAAAGTTCCCGAAACGTTTATCTATAAAGGCGCGGAATATACTCCACAGTCGTTTGCAAAATATTGCGGGCTGAATTTTGATGATTATGTGTCGATTACCTCGTTCACACATCACCCGTTCTACTCGTCGTTCATACTCGAAATCCCCGATAACTGGATTTATGCGCCCTCGTTCAATGTTCCGATGGACGAATTGATGGCAATTGTGGACAATGCTATCGACCGTGGTTATACCGTTGCTTGGGGGGCTGACGTTAGCGAAGGTACTTTTTCGAGAGATAGGGCTACCGTTTTTGACCAGAAAAAATCGGAGGAAATTGGCTCCGATCAGGCAAAATGGACAAGAACGAAGGAAAAAACGACGGTCGAATATTTGCCCGTCGAAAAGGAAATCACGCAGGAAATGCGCCAGCTTGCCTTCGATAATTACGAAACCACCGACGACCATGGTATGCAGATAGTTGGCACTGCCAAAGACCTTATAACAGGGCAAATATTTTTCAAAGTGAAAAACTCGTGGGGCGTTGGCGGAAAATATAACGGATACCTTTATGTTTCACGGGCATACGTCCAGTATAAAACCATAAATATTGTGGTTCATAAGGATGCAATCCCCGAAAATATCAAAGTTAAATTCAACAGTTGCGGCAGTTGTCTGTGAAACGAAAAAGAAAAAATCGCGCGGTTACCTGCATCATCCTTATATATATAGTATGCTATTCGATATTTGCGGGCTGGAAACTTTTTTATGCCGACAAGGTTGAACTTGGCTGTCAATCGCTTAGCGTATATGTCGCCTCCGGCTCAAGCATCGAAGAACTTGCCGATATGCTGGTGGTTTCGGGGGTGATAAAAAATGCCGACAAATTTCTGCTGCACGCCTCAATCAACCGTTTTACGCGGGTCAAAGGCGGGCGATATATTGTTGAACACAACATGACATACCGAAATCTCGTCCGAATGTTTGCCGTTGGGCGGCAATCGCCAGTAAATCTTGTCATATCGGGAAATATCCGCACAAAAGAAAAACTGGCAGGCTTGATTGCCAACCAGATAGAAGCCGATTCGGTGTCGATACTTGACCTGCTGAACGACCCGATATTTCTTGACGAATTTGGCATGACCCCCTTCAACAGTATCCTGCTTTTTATGCCCAATACCTACAATGTGTACTGGAACAGAGAGCCGAAACAACTATTTCGCGATATGAAACGCGAATTTGACCGGTATTGGACTGCCGAGCGGCAACGCAAACTCGAAGCGCTGAAACTCAACCGGATTGATGCGATGATTGTTGCCTCAATCTCAATCGAAGAAACAGCTAAATACGACGAGTTGCCGCGAATAGCAGGCGTGTATATCAATAGATTGCGTACCGGAATGCCCTTGCAGGCCGACCCGACGGTGAAATATGCTGTTGGCGATTTTTCGCTGAAACGGATATTGACCGTCCACACAGAAATCGATTCGCCTTATAATACATATAAAAATACCGGATTGCCACCCGGTCCGATATGTATTCCCCCGCCCCGCGCGGTGGACGCCGTTCTGAACTGCGAACAGCACAATTACCTGTTTTTCTGCGCAAAGGACGATTTTTCGGGCTATCATGTCTTTGCAAAAACACTGAATCAGCACAGCCAGAATGCCAACGCATACCGAATGGCGCTGAATAAAAGAAAAATATACTGAGATGGAGAAATTATCGTGGATGGTAATAGTTAATCCCAAAGCAGGTATGGGTTACGGATTGCGCGACTGGCCTCTGATATCGAACCAGATGAATAAGTGCGGCGTGGAATTTACCTGCGTTTTTACCGAAAAAAAATATCATGCCGTTGAACTCACCGTGAAGGCAATCAACGACGGATACCGGAAAATTGTTGCCGTAGGCGGCGACGGAACGGTCAACGAAATAGTCAACGGCATCTTTATTCAAAAACAGGTTACTACCACCGACATTCTGCTTGCCGTTATCCCTGTGGGAACGGGCAACGACTGGGTTAGAATGTTCGGAGTACCACAACATTACAGCGAAGCGGTGAAAGCAATTGTAGAATCCTGTACCGTCTGTCAGGACGTTGCCCTGATTGGCTACACCGAAACCCGTGTAACTCACCAACGATACATGGCAAACGTTGCCGGAATAGGTTTCGACGCCATTGCCAATCGCTATTTCAACAAAATGAAGGACGAGGGACGCAAAGGCAGAGGCTTGTATATTGCAGGCGTGATAAAGGCGCTGCTGAAATATAAAAGCAAAAGGTTCAGAATAAAACTCGACAATGAGGTGTTTTTCGACGACTACATGTTCAACGCCTCAATCGGTATCGGACCATACAACGGCGGAGGCATGAACCCCATGCCCGCCGCCGTCTTCAACGACGGGCTGATTGACATCACTATCGTGCGCCGTATCAATAAACTGTGGATGCTCGGCAGTTTTAGAAAACTGTATAACGGACGAATTTATACGCATCCCAAAGTCCTTGCTTCTCAGGCACGCCGCATCGAAGTGGAGTCGTTTCCTGCCTCGCCTATCGAAATCGACGGCGAAGCGCTCGGATTTTCACCCTTTGTTTTTGAAGTCGTTCCCGAATCAATTACAGTGGTAGTGAGCAGCAAATTTGCAGAATCAAATGATTTACGATTTACGAATTAAAAATTCAGGTATTTTATATGTATTTATTTTAGATTATTTTAGATTATTTTGATTTACGATTATGCGTATCATTTTATTGATATTTTGTATGATTTGTGCAGGTTTGCCGGCAACGTCGCAGGACAGAGAACTGTCGGCGCTGATTGCCGATATTGTGGAAGCCGTTGCCGACAAAACCGGCGAAGGCGAAGAGCCCGACCTCGAACAGTTAATCGACCACTTCACCTATCTGGCAGAACATCCGCTGAATATCAATGCCGCCGATAAAACCGAACTCGCGCAACTGATGACGCTCACCGAATTTCAGATTTTCAGCCTGCATGAATATATCCGTGAATATGGCAGTCTGATGAGCGTTGCCGAACTGCTGCTTGTTTCCGGATTCGACGAAAATACCGTATCGTGCATCAAACCCTTTGTTGCAGCCCTGCCGGTGGAAGCGCCGGTCAAACCCGATTTCAGAAAAATGACCGCCAAAGGCAGGTCTGCGCTGCTTGTGCGCAACGTCCTGCGGGTGGAAAAAGCACGTGGATACAGCGAAAATTCGGGTCAGCATTATCTCGGCTCGCCGGCGGGAATGCTTGTGCGTTACCGTTATAAATATCGCAACAATCTTCAAATCGGACTGACAGCCGACAAGGATGCGGGCGAAGAATTTTTCGGTGGACACAATCGCTACGGGTTTGATTTTTACAGTTTTCACCTCATGCTTGGCGATATGCAACATCTGAAAAAACTGATTGTCGGCGATTTTAAGGCTCACTTTGGACAGGGGTTGAACGTCTGGCGCGGTTTTGCTATGGGCAAAACCACCGACCCGCATTCCGTCAAACGTCAAAACAACGGTTTTTCGGCTTATTCGTCTGCCGACGAGCTTACATTTTTTCGCGGAATTGCTTCGACGCTCAGTTTCGGCTCAATCGAAATTTCACCCTTTCTGTCGTATCGCAAAATCGACGCAACAATGGCAGACGGCGGCTATACCTCGCTGTCGGCAAACGGATTGCACCGGACGCCAAACGAAATGGCAAGAAAAAACACCCTCCCCGAAACGGTTGCGGGAATAAATCTCGCCTTTGCCAAAACTTTCTGGCGCATCGGAACTACCTGTCTCTTCGGACAGTATGAAGGCGACGACCGGCGCGAAGTTAAACCCTACAATATGTTTGAATTGCATCGCGCCACAAACGCCGGTTTTTCGCTCGACTGGACCTGCATGATGAAAGCCGTATCGCTTTTTGGCGAAGCGGCAATAAGTTCCAACGGAGGTAAAGCCCTGATTGCCGGTCTCTCAGCCGATATAAACAGTTTTACCCAACTGTCGGCGGTTTATCGCAATTATCAAAAGAACTATCAGGCAGTATATTCCAATGCATTTGGCGAAAACGGCAAAACGGCAAACGAACAGGGTATGTATCTCGGATTCAGCATATCGCCGGACATGAAATGGAAAATATCTTCATATTTCGACCTGTTTTCCTTTCCATGGCTGCGCTACGGTATCAATTCGCCCTCGTCGGGTCAGGATTTTCTGTTGCAGACAAATTATACTCCCGGCAACGATTTCGACTTCCACGTCCGGCTGCAATACGACAGGTCGATGAAAAACCTGTCGGGCAGCGATTCCGCCGTCTCGTCCGTTCAAAATGCCGGACGGATAAAACTGCAACTCAACGCCGTATATGCACTCTCGCCCGAGCTGAGCCTGAGCAGTCGCGTAGCCGCCACGCTGTTCGAGCCGGAACTCCAAACGTCCGAACGCGGATATCTGATGTATCAGGATGTTAAATACAAATTTCAAAAATTTCCGCTCACGCTCTCGGCACGGTACGCGCTCTTTTCGACCGACAGCTGGAATACCCGACTGTATGCCTTCGAATCAGACATTTTATATGCCTTTTCCGTTCCCGCATATTACGATAAAGGCTGTCGATATTATCTGAATATCTCGTGGAAAATACTCACAAACATTCAATTATGGCTGCGATTATCGCAAACCCGCTTCTTCGAGCGACAGGAAATTGGCAGCGGCATGTCGGCAATCAAAGGCAACAAACAAACCGACGTAAAAATACAGATGCAAATCAAATTGTGATTTACGATGTTTTCCTGAAAAGCAGATGCGATAAATTTTAATTCGTCAACCCTGATATTTCGACAAATTATTTTTGTATTATTTAAAATTGTTATACTTTTGCGCCCGATTTTTTACGGGTAAACCGTAAACATCGAGTAGTTAAATTATTTATATTATTAGATTTATTATTAAAATTAGAATTAAAGATTTATGAGTTTTTTATTTTGGTTTATACCGGCTGCCTCGTTATTGGCATTAGGTTTTGCATACTATTTTTTCAAAAATATTATGAAAGAAAGCGAAGGCACAACCGTTATGAAAGAAATTGCTTCCCATGTTCGCAAGGGGGCAATGGCTTATTTGAAACAACAGTACAAAGTAGTATCTGTTGTTTTTGTTGTTCTTGCCATATTTTTCTCGATTCTGGCATACGTACTGCATATTCAGAATGTGTGGGTACCGTTTGCCTTTCTTACCGGCGGATTTTTCTCCGGTCTGGCAGGTTTTATTGGCATGAAAACAGCGACTTTCGCCTCCGCACGGACGGCAAATGCCGCGCGTACCTCGCTTAACGGAGGGCTGAGAGTGGCTTTCCGCGCAGGCGCTGTCATGGGTTTGACGGTGGTAGGTCTGGGACTGCTCGATATTTCGTTGTGGTTTCTGCTGCTTAACTCGTTCTACGACGCCTCCGTTGCTCAAAATATGGTTATAATCACCACCACCATGCTGACCTTCGGAATGGGAGCATCGACGCAGGCGCTGTTTGCCCGCGTGGGCGGCGGCATCTACACAAAGGCTGCCGACGTAGGCGCCGACCTTGTGGGAAAAGTCGAAGCCGGCATCCCCGAAGACGACCCCCGCAATCCGGCAACAATTGCCGACAATGTGGGCGACAATGTGGGCGACGTTGCCGGCATGGGCGCCGACCTCTACGAAAGTTACTGCGGCTCGATTCTTGCAACAGCAGCTCTGGGAGCCTCCGCATTCTTCAACGATACCGATACCCAGATGAAGGCAGTCTTTGCACCGATGCTGATAGCCTCCGTCGGAATTGTGCTCTCAATTCTGGGCATCTTCCTTGTGCGCACCAAAGAAGGCGCAAACATGAAACAACTGCTTGGAGCGCTTGGAAAAGGCGTAAACATAAGCTCGATACTGATAGCCGCCGCCACATTTGGTATTCTCTATGTTCTGGATATCACCAACTGGTGGGGCATATCCCTGTCGGTAATTTCCGGACTGCTGGCAGGCGTCGTTATCGGTCAATCGACCGAATATTATACCTCGCATTCCTACAAACCAACTCAACGGGTATCGGAAAGCGGTCAAACCGGTCCGGCAACGGTAATCATTTCCGGTCTCGGACTGGGGATGCTGTCCACAGCCATTCCAGTGATAACAATTGCCATCGCAATAATGCTGGCATTTCTATGCGCAATAAATTTCGACGTGTCGAACATGATGACGGCTCAAAATCTCAGTCTCGGACTCTACGGAATAGGCATTGCCGCCGTGGGAATGCTTTCGACGCTGGGCATCACCTTGGCAACCGACGCCTACGGACCAATTGCCGACAACGCCGGCGGTAATGCCGAAATGAGCGGGCTCGACCCCGAAGTGCGCAAACGTACCGACGCTCTTGACGCTCTTGGCAACACCACCGCCGCCACCGGCAAAGGCTTTGCCATCGGCTCGGCGGCGCTCACGGCTCTGGCTCTGCTTGCCTCGTATATCGAAGAAATAAAAATCGGTCTTCAACATGTTGTCGAAACCGGACGGACAGTTGTCCTTCCCAACGGAAAAACTTTCGAAAAGGCTGCCGATATCGCCTCCGCCACAATTGTCGATTTTATGGAATACTATCAAATCAATCTCATGAATCCGAGTGTGCTGATTGGCGCTTTTATCGGCTCAATGATGGCCTTTCTGTTCTGCGGACTGACGATGAATGCCGTTGGACGCGCCGCTCAAAGCATGGTCGAAGAGGTACGTCGCCAGTTCCGCGAAATAAAAGGCATTCTGACCGGCGACGCCGTGCCCGACTATGCCCGTTGCGTGGCAATATCGACACGGGGCGCTCAAAAAGAAATGCTCCTGCCCTCGATTCTCGCCATCTTGGTTCCCGTTCTCACAGGCTTGATTTTTGGAGTATCGGGAGTGATGGGGCTGCTGGTTGGCGGTCTGGCAACAGGTTTTGTACTCGCCGTGTTTATGGCAAACGCCGGCGGCGCTTGGGACAATGCCAAAAAATACGTCGAAGAAGGTAATTTCGGAGGCAAAGGCTCGGACGTTCACAAGGCAACAGTTGTTGGCGACACCGTTGGCGACCCCTTTAAAGATACTTCCGGTCCCAGTTTGAATATCCTGATTAAACTGATGAGCATGGTATCGATTGTTACCGCCGGCTTGACCGTTATCTGGACTTTGCTCGAATAATTAGTGATTAAATTCATAATATATTTTTATTCATAATGCATTGAGGCTCTACGGCAAATCTTCCGTAGAGCCTCTTGCGTTGGTCGGGATGTTGAATAAAGTGCAAGGGATGTGGCTGTCGGTCAGCTTTTATCGAAAGGGATGCAAAGGCTTTGCGATAAAATATAATATTTTTGTGATTGGATGGCTGCGCAATCCAGTCCCGCAGTAGATGTTTTTAGTGATTAATGCCTGCGGCGGACAAATCCTCAAATCCTCAATCAAAAATTCAAGTGAAGATTCCAAGCCCCAAAACTGCCCCAAAACCGGCTCAAAACCGGCTCAAAACCGCCCAAAAATCGGCTCAAAAACACAAAAAAGCCTCAAATATTTCCTCGTTGACGGGGGTTTTTGAGCAAAGATCCAAAAAAAAATGCATGTAATTTTTATGTTTTACAACATGTTTTTTTGTGTTTTTTACACAAGTCTTTAAAGCGTATTATGCTTATAATAAACTATTTATTCAATAAAAGGCAAAATGTGGTGGTGAAAAAAATCTTTTGCTGTGAAAAATAAAATATCAGAAATCCAATCTTTTGCATTACTTTTACGCCGAATAATTTTTTGTGATTTTTTAAAAATAACAGTATTAATTTTTATTAAAAATTTTATGAATAAAGCAGAATTGATAGACGCAGTCGCACAAAAAGCGGCAATTACAAAAAGCAGCGCCAAAAAAGCAGTAGATGCAGTTTTGGATGTCGTATCTGAATCTTTGACCAAAGAGGAAAAGGTTATGATCGTGGGCTTTGGAACGTTCCAGGTATCCAAAAGGGATGCAAGAATCGGACGAAATCCAATGTCGGGAGCAACAATTAAAATTCCTCCTAAAAACACGGTCAAGTTTAGCGCCGGCGCTACGCTGAAGTCTAAAGTAAATTGACCTCCAAGTTAGTTTATTTAGCAGGTATTAAACAACATAATATGGTTGTTGGCAGAAGAGTTATTCCGGTAACTCTTCTGTTGTTTGTGTGTTATGCACTGTTTTTGTATCGAAATATGTCGGGAAACACTGTTTTATAAAATATGTCGGAAATGCAGATACTTTCTCCGCAACAATGGGCAGATTATGAGCTGATTGACTGCGGTGGTTTTGAAAAACTCGAAAGGTTCGACAAATATGTTCTGCGACGACCCGAACCTAAGGCTGTCTGGGCAAAATCGATGAACGAAAGGCAGTGGAACCAACTGGCGGATACCACTTTCACCACCGGCGCGGGGTTCAACAAGTCGGGCAAAGAAGATGCAGGCGCATGGACGGGAAAGGCGTTGCCCGAACAGTGGGCGGTACAGTATCGATATAAAAACCTTAAAATGAGGATGAATATTGCGCTGACCTCGTTCAAGCACGTTGGAATATTCCCCGAACAGTCGCCTAACTGGAATTATATTTACGACAGCGTTTTAGCCCTTCCTCTGCAAAACCCTCGCATATTGAATCTCTTTGCATACACCGGCGCTGCTTCGCTGGCGGCAAAAGCTGCCGGAGCAGATGTTACTCATCTCGATTCTGTGCGTCAGGTGGTTAGCTGGGCGCGTAGAAATATGGAAACGTCGGGAATGGACAATGTCCGCTGGGTTATCGACGATGCGCTGAAGTTTGTCAGGCGCGAAGCGCGACGAGGCAGCCGCTATGCAGGCATAATTCTCGACCCGCCGGCTTATGGTCATGGCACGGGCGGCGAAAAATGGAAACTCGACGACAATATTCTCGAAATGATGAATCTGTGTAAAGATATTCTTGCGCCACAAAACTCGTTTCTGGTGTTAAATCTTTATTCTAACGGCTTTTCGGCAATTGTTGCCGACACTCTGGTTGCAAGCATTTTTGAGGGTTACAGAGAAAAAACATTCGGAGAACTGACCCTCTGCGACAGATTCAATAAACAACTGCCTCTCAGTGTTTTTTCACGATTGAGGTTTTAAGAAGAACAAAACTCCGCCCTTGTTGTAATATCGTGCAAAACGGATGTTCGGAATAGCAGATTTTAACATCTTTGCCCTTGCCAACAGCCTTACCGACAATAGTCGCTCAGAACGCAAGTTGTATATTTAAACGTATTTACCTCCGTCGATTTACACTAAAATTTTCATATTATAAAAAAAGCCGTACCTTTGCGGCGAATAATGAGATAGATTATGTATATAGAAAAAAGAACAAAAATTGTGGCGACAATATCTGATCGCCGGTGCGATACGCCGTTTATCGACGAACTTTACAGGCACGGAATGAATGTTGCCCGCCTCAACACCGCACATATCACTACCGAAAGCGCTAAAACCATGATCGACAATGTCAGGAAGGTTTCAGAAAGTATTGCTATCCTTATCGATACCAAAGGACCGGAAATGCGCTTGACGCCAATGGAAAATGAAGAAGGATTCGAAGTAAAAAAGGATCACATACTTATTATTTCGGGCGATAAGGAAAAGAAGTCATCGGAAGATAGACTCTATGTCAATTTCGAAAGTTTTGTCGCCGATGTGCCTGTCTCCGCTAAAATACTGATAGACGACGGAGAAATAGAACTGAAAGTTACCGACAAAACACGCGATTATCTACTTTGTACCGTGATGAACGACGGGCGCATCAAAGGGCGGAAGAGTATCAACGTGCCGGGAGTGCATGTCAAACTGCCATCGTTGTCGCCAAAGGATGTGGAATTTATTCATTGGGCTATTGATAATGAAGTCGATTTTATTGCTCATTCCTTTGTACGCACTCGCGATGACGTTATTGATATACAGAAAATCCTCGACCAGTATGGAAGTCATATTAAAATAATTGCAAAAATAGAAAACCAACAGGGGGTGGACAATATCGACGATATTTTAAAGTATGTTTATGGCATAATGGTTGCACGCGGCGACCTTGGCGTGGAAATTGCAGCCGAAAAAATCCCGGGAATACAGCGCATGCTTCTCAAAAAATGCCGTAGAAATAAGAAACCCGTAATTATTGCTACCCAAATGCTGCACACAATGATAGAGCACCCGCGCCCTACACGCGCCGAAGTGAGCGATGTGGCTAATGCAATATACCAGCGCACCGACGCCGTGATGTTGAGCGGTGAAACCGCCAACGGCGAATACCCCGTCGAGGCTATAAAAACCATGTCGCGCATTGCTGTAGAGATAGAATCGCAGTTAGACGCCGAAACCGATATTATACTCGAAGATATCAATAAACCAATTACGGCAATACTGTCGCGTGCGGCTGTGGAAGCATCTACTCGCTTGCCAGTGAAAGCAATAGTTATCGATACCCTTTCGGGTCGAACAGGGCGATATATCGCCGCTTTTCGCCCCAAAGTGCCAATTTTTGCCAAGTGCTATAAGGCTTACTCCATGCGTGAACTGTCGCTTTCCTACGGGGTGTTCCCTACAATGATGGCGCCGCGCAGTTCAAAGGACGAATTTGAAAGTGTTGCTGTTGAATCGCTGCTCGAAACCAACTGTCTCCACCCAGATGACTTAGTTGTTGTTATCGGAGGAGCATTTGGTCCTTATGCCGGAGCCACATTTATGGAGATAAGTACGGCAGACATTATCCGACAGGGAGGAGCAAATTGACAATGATAAACAGATTGTTGTAAACAGAATTTAGTGAATTTAATATGAACCAAATATTACAGGCGGCTTCTACCGGAATAAACTATATTGCAAATCTCCATACAGCAGCCATTGCTCAACTGTTGGGCGTTAAATTGAAGGAGTTAATGAATATAAATTTTGCCCGCATCGAAAAAAAGTAATAAAAAACAACCGCCTGTACAATGTTTTATGTTTATAAATGTCTAAATCGAATAATATAATAATATACCCATGAAATATAATCTGACGAATATATCAGCCATAAAACATGGCGATGATGCATGGCTAACCACTTGTTGTAATACTTCTATGGACAGACAGTCGCCGTTTAACAATTATTTTGTAACAAAAATGGATAAATTTTCAAGTTTAATAAAGACAGTATGTTCTGAAAGTCTCGTCGAAGGCTCGGCAATAAAGTCAGAATGTTCTGAAAGTCCTGTCGAGGTCTCGGCGACGAAGTCAGAATGTTCTGAAAGTTTTGCCGAAGGCTCGGTGGCGAAGTCAGAATGTTCTGAAAGTTTCATCGAAGGCTCGGCGACAAAGTCAGAATGCTCTGAAAGTTTCGTCGAGGTTTCGGCGGCAAAGTCAGAATGTTCTGAAAGTCTCATCGAAGGCTCTGCGGCAAAATCAAGTAACAATGTCGCCGTGTCCGAGCATTCGACTAAACGGTTTTGTGATGCTGCGGGCGTTGCAAAAGAGTCGTTAAAGCATTTATTGCACAATGCATACCTGTTTCGTGTAGCGATGTTTATGTTTATGCCAATATTATTGTGCGGATATTTAAATGCTCAGCCGGTCAAACTGCACTCTCATAACGATTATAACCGTCGCGTGCCTTTTTATCAGGCATACTCTCAGCAATGCGCATCCATCGAAGCCGATGTTTTTACTACTGAACGGGCAGACGAACTTTTGGTAGCCCACGACGCTCATGATTTGCCTCGTGCTTTTACTTTTGATGCGATGTATATTGAGCCTTTACTGTCTGTTTTTCGTCAAAATGGCGGACGTGCATGGCGCAATTCTGAGCAAACTTTGGCTCTGGTTGTCGATATGAAAACACCTTCCGACTCAACCTTGCCTCGCGTAATCAAAAAACTTGCTCGGTATCCAGAGGTTTTCGACCCAACGGTCAATCAATATGCTGTGCGCGTTGTTGTATCGGGCAATGTTCCCGCAGTCGAACAGTTATCAACTTATCCAGCGTTTATATATTTCGACGGTCAGTTAAAAGATTACAGCCCGCAACAGTTGGAACGAGTGTTTATGATAAGTCTGAATTTGCGCCGACATACCGGTTGGAATGGTAGAGACAGCCTTCCCGACGCAGACAGGGAAAAAATAAGCAAACTTGTGGAACAGGCTCACGCAATGGGCAAGCCGATACGCTTCTGGGGTGCGCCCGACAACGCCAACGCATGGAAAATATTACATGAACTGTGTGTGGATATTATCAACACCGACCGCCCTGAAGCATGCGCCGCCTTCTTTAATGGCGAAAAATGGTGATAACCAACAATAATAATATGGTATGAATATATGAATAAATAAAAAAATAAGTTATCATGAAAAGTAAATCTTATAATTACTCCTATCTTTGGCTACTTACCTTAGTTGCTTCTATGGGCGGCTTCCTGTTTGGATACGATTGGGTGGTTGTTGGCGGGGCTAAACCCTTCTACGAGCCGTGGTTCAATATTGTTGATAATCCGTCGCAGCAGGGTTGGGGAACAAGTTCTGCAATGATTGGCTGCATGATTGGCGCATTTTTATGCTTCCTAACCACCGAGCGCTACGGACGAAAGTGGTTGCTGGCGGCTGCAGGCTTGCTGTTTGTAGTCTCCGCCTTTGGAACGGCATGGGCAATAAATTTCAGTTCGTATAATCTATGGCGAATTGTTGGAGGCATATCAATCGGAATAACATTAAATCTATCGCCAGTCTATATTTCTGAAATGATTCCATCGCACCTGAGAGGTCGCTTTGTGTCAATCAATCAACTGCTGGTAAATGTCGGAATTTTGGCGGCGCAATCAATCAACCTTGCCATAGCCTCGGCAAACAGTATCGGCAACAACCCTTCAACAGTCGAGCTTCGCGAAAGCTGGCTCGGACAAATAGGATGGCGCTGGATGTTTGCGGCAGAAGCCATTCCCGCAATCATGTTCTTTGTGCTTATGATAATTATACCTGAAAGTGTGCGATGGTTAGTCAAAAATCGTCAGGAAAATCGCGCTCTGACCATTCTCAATAAAATAGGAGGCAGCCAATATGCCCAATCCGAACTAAGCGAAATACATACAACTGTTTCGAGCGATAGTTCGGGAATGAATTTCCGCGCACTTTTTGAGCCAAAAATGCTTAAAATTCTTGGGATAGGTTTCTTTATTGCCATATTGCAGCAGTGGTGCGGGTTGAATGTTATATTCTACTATGCCGCCGATATATTTAAACAGGCAGGCTATGGTATTAACGGCATGATGTTTAATATAGTTATCATAGGCTCAATAGCCATGATTGGCGTAGTAGTTGCTATTTTGATGGTCGATAAGGTAGGGCGCAGGAAACTAATGCTTTGGGGAACGGCGTCAATAGCAGTAATCTATGGAATAATTGGTTTGCTATTCTATTTTAATATCAGTGGACTGCCGGTGGTAATCTTCGTTCTTTTAAATGTGCTTGCCTATCAGCTCACTCTGTCGCCAATTGTTTGGGTCATACTGTCCGAAATATTTCCCAATCGTGTACGCGGGGCAGCCATGTCGCTCTCGGCATTGATACTGTGGGCAGGATGTTTCAGTTTAACCTACTCGTTTCCTTTAATTAAGGATAGTTTGGGCTGGGCAAACAACTTTTGGCTCTATGGGGCAATCTGTTTTGTTAGTTTCTTTATCCTATATTATATCCTTCCGGAGACAAAAAATAAGACTTTAGAACAGATAGAAAAGGAACTTACGCAATAAATAAATAAAAAAATATCGAAAAATATCAAAAAAAAACATTAAAAATATGCTTTTAACAAAATGTATTCACCCGCAACTGCTATGCGCTCTCGGAAAATTAGGGCACGGCTCGCGTATTCTAATCTCCGACGGCGGCTATCCACACATTACGGCAAGTCCCCGCAATGCTGAAAAAGTCTATCTCAACCTGTCGCAAGGCTTGCTAACCGTTACGCAGGTGCTTGATGTACTGCGCGAAACCATCCCCATTGAAGAGGCGAGCGTAATGACTCCTCCCGATGGCACAATGCAACCTGTTTTTGACGACTATCTGTCGCTCATGCCTGAGGTTCCATTCAACTATGTTCGTCAGTTTGAGTTCTATGAATTGGCGCAGGAGAGCAATGTGGGGCTGGTAATAGCCACCGGCGATATGCGCAATTATGCAAATCTCATTGTCAAGGTCGGATTTATAAAACATCCCGAAGGAAAAGGAAAATATTGACCCTTATTAAACTTTTTGCGATTTTATGCGTCATAACAATCAGAAATAAATTTATGTAAAATGCAGACAAAATGCAATAAAACTAATAAACATGAACAGAGATTTGAATAGCGAAAACACAAAGATTTTGAGCCGTATAACAGGCGACAGAGAGCGTACCAACCTGTTGAAAACACCGGAACAGCGCTTTATAGTATTCCTTCTTCGATACATACCCTCGTGGATGAGTTCCGATATGCTTACCGCCACAGGTTTTGCCGGCAGCATTGTTACCGCCGTCGGCTTTGTTCTGGCAACCCACTATAGCCGTCTGTTTCTGCTGCTTGGCGTTCTGGGATTTATGATAAACTGGTTTGGCGATTCGCTCGACGGAAGGCTGGCTTACCTGCGCAACAAACCGCGCAAATGGTATGGCTTTTCGCTTGATTTTACTGTGGACTGGCTGACCAATATCCTTATCGGCTACGGCTATATTGTTTACGTCGGCGGGCAATGGGAACTGCTTGGTTTTGGCTTCGTTGTCCTCTATGGCTGGGCAATGATGACGGCGCTGCTGCGCTACAAAATCACCGGAAAATATACCATCGATTCGGGTTTGCTCGGACCAACTGAGGTGCGCGTCATTATTTCGATGTTTCTAATACTCGAAATATTTGTCAAAAGTTCGATACTCTATTCAGGCGCTCTCGCCTGCGCAATTCTGCTGGCAGTCAATCTGAAAGACTTTGTTGGATTGCTCAAACTTGCCGACAGATGCGATAAGGACGAGAAGGAGGCGAAGAACAAATCATGCTCGAAAGAATAAAGATTTTTCTCAAAGCACAGTTCTCCGCCTTCACCGGCGGGGTCTGCGACTATCTGATAATGCTATTTCTGACCGAATGTTTTGGAATACACTATACTGTATCGATAGCCGCCGGCTGCATACTTGGCGCAGTAATCAACTTTTCGATAAACAAAACATGGTCGTTTTTCCGAGCAAATGTCAAATATCGCTTTACCCTGACCCAGCAACTGCTGCGCTTTGTGTTTGTGGTAACAAGCAGCATCGCTCTGAAAATAGCTGGTACATACCTGCTTACACAGTTTACATGTTTCGACTACAAAATAGCCAGAATTATTACCGATATTGTGGTGTCGCTGTGCTATAACTATGTCCTGCAACGATATTGGGTTTTCAGAACAGGTAAACGACAGGGTGCAAAAAAATAGTGATTAGTGATTAGTGATTAGTGGTTAGTGCCTCGTCCGGTTTATTCTGGCAGGCTGTGCCTGCCGATGTAGAGACGGGGCGCGCCCCGTCTCTACGGTGATTGCGGAGGCAAAACCACCGCCATCCCTAACGGAACCGGTGGTTGTGCCGCAAACATCGGCGTTGTCGGCGTTGTTCGTCGCAAAGAGGCTTAAGAATCTTAAGTAACCTAAGAGGCTTCCGCGACAAATAATCATTTGACTAACAAACATATTCGTCGCCGCAACCAAATCTTGCCAATCAAGAAAATCAAGAAAATCATGGTTCAGACAATCACAAAAATCACCCTGAAATCACAGTTCCGACAATGCGCAGCAAACAAATCTTGCCAATCCTGAAAATCAAGAAAATCGTGGTTCAGACCATGGCAAAACAAACAAAAATATCATTTTTATAATCTGCTGTATGTCAGTAAAATCAAAAAATTTTTTCAAAAAAGATGGAAAAAAGATGAAAAAAATTTGGAAATTCAAAAAACATGCATTACCCTTGTACCCGAAAAGTAATCAGTTTTTCTGAAAAAAAGGATATTAATTTTCTGAATCAGAGATAAATATGAAATTACGCAAACACTCTGAAAAAGGAAAAAATGCAGGAAAACTACAATTCAGGTTCATTGAGCAGAATAAAAATGCCGGACATATTAC
>JAITIA010000152.1 GCA_031279695.1 Prevotellaceae bacterium
ATTCCAAAGTTTTGATGTTACAAAAATTCAGTTTTGAGAAATTTTTGCAGGAAATTGAAAATGATAATATTTTGGCTGATTTTGATGCCAGAACAGGACACAATCACGGTACGAAATTCGGATTAAGGCAAAATTGTTTTCCGAACTTGTACGAAAAAGCAACAATAATACTGTAATCTAAAATATTATGAATTTAAAAGCAGCGCAAATATTATTCGACACTCAATTTGCAGAACGACAGCCACGAATCTATGCTACGGGAGTGCATTTAGTCCCGTTTGGATAATATGAAAAAAAATGTGTAATTTTGCGGGATGAAAATAAAGAAAAAAGTATCAGGGAAATATTTTGAGATAATAATTCCGGTTTTTCAACAATTTGTTTTGGGCTGGACAATATGCCGCAAAAATCTTTTTTTCAACAAAAAAATTGCATTGCAGGCTGATTTTGGGCATTTTATTTATGATAGTTTTTAATGATGCAGCAGAACAGGTCGGCTTGCAAAATATCGAATATAAATTATTGATAATAAAATATTTAATCCAATAAAAAGGAACAAACCGCTTTGCTTCCGACTGCAAATTTATTGTAAATAATGTTAATTTTGTAAGAAATATTTTGCGGGAAAAGAATATTGTGCGTAAATTTGTATCGTCAAAAACAGTAAAAGATGATAAAGATAGTAATAAACAAGGATAAAAAAAATACCGGAATATTTATTCCGATAGAAGATTTTGAACGGATAAGACCCTCTGTCAAAACCGGTAGCACAATCGACAGGCTGATGGACGAACTGACGGAGTCGGAAAAAATGCGCGACATGAAACAGCAGACTTTCGACGCCGATATTTCAATGAAAGACACGGAATCCATTCATCAATACAAACTTGAAGAGTTTTACATCGAAACTTTCCTGTCGGGTAAACCAATTTATTATAAGGACAGTCGCTGTCAGAATCCATCGGACATTATCCGAGCCGAAACCGATGGCAGCGAAACACTTATCAACTACGATTGGGAAACGAACATGGAAATGGAAATCCACCGACTTGCAAATGCCGGCGAAGGCAAATACGCATATCTGCTGCACGACCCGCGTTTCTTGATGAAAGAACTGTAAATCCGCCATTTATGTTTACCTACGAACTGAAAATCAGAACACGCTACTGCGAAACCGACAAAATGGGCGTCATTTATCATGCTAACTATATCAACTACTACGAAATAGCGAGAACGGAGATGCTCCGAAGCACAGGCGTATATTCATATACCGAAATCGAATCGGAAGGCATTATCATGCCGGTAACCGAAATCCAGAGTTCCTATCTTTTGCCAGCTTATTACGATGAAAATCTTACAATTCGCGTCTCCATCAAGGAAATGCCCACCGCGAGAATGACCTTTTATTACGAAATTTTCAACGAAAAACAGGAACTGCTGAATACCGGAAAAGCCGTGCTTGTGTTTGTCAATGCACAATCCGGTCGTCCCTGCCGCCCGCCGCAAAAACTAATCGACTGCCTTAAACCGTATTTTTAAGCACAATTTAGCGCTTTTCGAAGATTTTTGCCCGCCACAAAATTTTTTTGAACCGTCTGCTCAAAAAAAAATTCATTTTTTATTAAAAATTAAATCTGTAATATACAACAGATTACATCAAAAACATCCACTATTGAGATGTTTTTTTGCAAAAAACAATACTATGTTATGCATAGTATTAAATTTTTTATATACCTTTGCAGAAAATTTTTTAATGTATAATTATTAATAAAGTATTGTAATGAAACGTGTTATCTCGATGCATCTAAGCGGAAAAATCTATCAAATCGAAGAAGATGCTTACAATTGTCTGACTGCTTCGCTGGCAAAACAGTGGCGACGGGACGAATTAGAAAGGCAAATTGCCTCCATTTTTGAAACCAAACTCAACAGCCGCGCTCTTTTGCCCGGCGGCAGTATGGTTATAACTTATGTTGATGTTTTGGAAACCCTGCACAGTCTTGGTATTCAGGCGTCAGCAATGCAATCGCCCAAGCGCTTGTGTCGCGTAACTTCCAACAAAGTACTGGGCGGCGTGTGCAGCGGTCTGGGCGAATATTTCGCCATCGACCCTGTCGTTTTTCGCGTTCTTTTTGTTGTAAGCATTCTGCTGGCAACTCTTGGTTTGTGGACTTATCTCATTCTCTGGATTGTAGTTCCGGAACAAAATGACGCTGAATATCGAATATGAATGTCGAAAATGCAAAGGCACAGTTTCGTAAAGGCGTGCTGGAATATTGTATTCTGCTGGTGCTGTCGAACGGCGACGCTTATGTCTCCGACATTATCAATATCCTGAAAAATAATGGTTTGATTGTGGTCGAAGGAACTCTTTATCCCTTGCTTACACGACAGAAAAATGCCGGTTTGCTTTCGTATCGATGGGAAGAATCGACGCAGGGTCCGCCACGCAAATATTATGCACTGACCGAAAACGGAGCAATTTTTCTGGCAGAACTCGACCGCTCGTGGCAGGAACTTGTAAATTCAGTAAACAAATTAAAAAATATTTAATACAAATATCAATGAAACAGGTTGAAAACATATCAATTAATGGCATCTTGTTTGTAATCAACAGCGATGCTTATGCCAAATTAGAAAATTATCTCGACAAACTTGGCAAACACTTTGAGTATAAGCAGGAAGGCAACGAAATAATTGCCGACATCGAAGCCCGTATTGCGGAACTGTTCGGCGAACGGCGCAACGGAATAAACCGAGTGATTAATCTCGACGATGTGCTGCACATAATCGCACAACTCGGTAGTGTTGAAGATATTACCAGTTCGGGCGCGGAAGGCGAAGAAATCGAACAGGACGAACAGAATACTGTTCCGCCCAAAAGCCGCAAAAAATGTCATAAACGCCTGTATCGCAACCCACACAACCGACGTTTGGGCGGAGTATGTTCCGGCATTGCGGTCTGGCTGAATATTGACCCAATTATTGTGCGTCTGTTTTTTGTTATAACCGTTCTATTTCCCTGGATATTAAACAATCAGCTTCTTTTGCACAACGGCATTATTCTGACATCGACCATTTTTATCTACCCAATTTTGTGGTTTATAATTCCGCTGGCAAAAACAACGGCGCAAAAACTTGAAATGCTTGGACAAGCGGTTCTGGACGAGGAAAACGAAACGAACTCATCCGCCGCCACCCCGCCCCACAAGCCCAAACAACAGTCTAAACGCCTGTACCGCAATCCAAACAGCCGCCGTGTGGGCGGAGTCTGCTCCGGCATTGCGGTCTGGCTGAATATTGACCCTGTTGCAGTACGTCTGTTTTTTGTAATTGCCTGTGTGTGTCTTTGTTATATACACGATAAATTATACTACAGCGAAGGTGCTGTTATAATATTTGCACTCTTTGTTTATCTGATTTTGTGGTTTATAATTCCGCTGGCAAAAACAACGGCACAAAAACTCGAAATGTATGGACAAGCTGTGAATATCAATAATATAGAAAAAAGCATAATCGACAGGTCGTTTGAAAAAACAGCCGAGTCGAACGGTATTTTTTCCGAAATTCTGGGTAAAATTATACGGATAATTATTGGCGTTATTTTATGTGCGGCGGGACTTGGAATACTCTTTGGTACAATCTATTTCGTCTTTATACATGATTTTTCGTCATCCGGTTTTCTGAATACGGGCTTGCAATGGCAAACGTTTGATTTTTTTGCGCTTATCGAATATTCAAAACATATATTTTCTCCATTATCATACTGTATTTTAATGTATTGCTCGATATTAGTGTTGGGGTTGAGCATGGCGGCATGTCTCTATTGGGGCATACATTTTATTATGGCATTTAAACGAAAACCCAGCAAAATACATACAGTGCTGATACTTATATGGTTTGTTGCCATTATTGTGATGATGACAACCTGTTTGAGCCGCACGCAGAAATATCACAGTTACAGATATGTTAAGGAAATAAAAGTGCTGCCCGCCACCGATACGCTATATCTCAGTTCTCATTCGCATATATCTGTGCCATACAATATTCCATGGATATTTTATGATGAAAACATGAAACAATACTACGGCAAACCCGTTCTGCATATCCGCGAAAGCGCCGATAACCTTATAAGACTGGAAGTTGTAAAGAAATCGGGAGGCAGAAATCTGTTCGAAGCACAAAAAGCCGCCGAAGCAACGGAATATACGGTCGATATTCGCCAAAATCCTGTAACACTGTCGTTTCCCGCTAATTTTTCAATTGCGCCCTTCGACGAATATCAGTTTCAGCAGGTACGTATTTTTCTGTATGTGCCAAAAAATACCTTTATCAAAAAAGATGAACTTTTCGACAAGCAAATGTTTGATGTAATATGGTAATAATATGACGTTAACAGTGTGCATACAGCAATAATTTGACAGTCGAATATCATTTTGCCGGTTGTTGTATTCCGAAAATCAGGAACAATGATAGATTTTTGCTCCAAAATAAAATCAATAAATAATTCTTTGATTATCAGTTTTTTATTGCTCTATTTTTTATGTAACGTCAATATTTTTTATTTTTCCATGCAACATTTTTGCCATATTCTGCATCTTTACACAGACAAAAATTAAAATCGTTAGTGGATGTTATGAATTTTAATATTAAATTGTGTTGTACGGTATTTTTGGTATTTCTGATGTTTTCGTGCGACTTTGAGCAGACAACCGGCTCATATAACGAAACTTTTGGCGTTGCTTTCGAAGCGGACGACGGCTCGCTGTTTATTCGGAGCGATAACGGCGAAATTATTGTTCCCGACGAAAGTCTGACGACAATACTCGACGGCGGCGACCGCGTATGGATTTCATACACAATAAAATCGTCCGACGAACAGACAAAAACCCTGCATGTTCGTCCATACAGAGTTCTCTCCGTTGCCATTGCAAATCTGAGCAGAGAATCGACAGCCACAACCGACGACGGAGTGGATTTGCGCGAAGTTTGGATTGCACAGAATTTTTTGACTTTCGATTTCCATGTGCGGGCAAAAGATCAGAACGCAATAAAAAATCATCAATACATTCTGATTCAGAAAAGCATAATCAACGATACGCTCAATATCAAATTCATACACGATGCGCAGGCAAATACCGGAACGCTGTCGTGCCGAACGGCGGTCGCCTTGAATTTGGATGACCTTCCGGCGCAAAGCAAAATTTTGACCCTTGCCATCGAATACAAAGATTTGCTCGACGGAACTCTGAAAATGGTGTATCGCAACCTGTTAATAAAAGATAAAAATATATATAATGATAATTAATTCAAAAAATATGAAAAAATTTATTATTGCCTTTAAGGCGCTAATAATTTGTGTGATTGCTGTTTCGTGCAGCAATAGCGGCGATAATTCGGAAGTGTATGAAACAATTGGAGTTGTTGTGGAAGACGCCAATTATGGCGGAAAACTCTATGTTGTAAGCGATGGGGGAAAAATAATATTTCCCACGTCTTCGGTGCTGTCTATCAACGACAGAGACGCCAGAGTATGGATTTCGTTTTCCATTGAAAATGACGTTAATGCGGACACAATTAAAGCCGTTCTTTACCGGTTTGTGAAAATCCCGACAGCAGAAGTTAAAACCGAGGGTGCAAACACTCTGCAAAACGACGATATTGTTGAAATGTTCAATATCTGGGTTGCGCATAATTATCTCACATTCAGCATGAACCTGTATGCCTATTCGCCAACTTCGCTTGCAGCACACAAATATTTTATGTATCTCAACCCCGAAACAGTGGGCGATACCCTGCATCTGGAATTGCGATACGACCGAAACCGCGACGCAAACAACACTTTTTACAAACAACTGTTGGCAGTGAAAATGAGCGAGATATACTCGGCGGCAGCAGTGAACAGCGCCTCAGTTCTCGCAATAAAATACAGGGACAGGGACGGTAACAAAATAAAATACATTGATTTGAGCTCAGAGTAATAATTGTTAGTTATTTATGACAAAGCCGCATCTTATTGAAGGTGTGGCTTTTGTTTTTAACAAATTTATAATCGATATAAAATATGTTTACAGCAGAAATTATAACCATAGGCGACGAAATTCTTATCGGACAAATTGTTGATACAAATTCGGCGTGGATGGCGGCTCAACTGAATATGGCGGGCGTGAAAATCAACAGAATAACCTCGATTTCCGATAAGGAAAAAGATATAACGAAAGCGCTGCAATCAGCAGAAAAATATTCGGATATGGTTTTGATTACCGGAGGTTTAGGTCCAACAAACGACGATATTACCAAACAAACTCTGGCAAAATATTTCAACAGCCGCAAAATGCTTGTTCATCAGCCGAGTATGGATTTTATCGAAGCGCGTTTTGCCATGCGCGGGCTTGCAGTCAGTGAACTCAATCGACAACAGGCTGAAATCCCTGATAATTGTACAGTTATACCCAACCGACACGGCACCGCGCCCGGAATGTGGTTTGAAAAAAACCATACAATTGTTGTTGCAATGCCGGGCGTGCCCGATGAAATGAAAAAAATGCTGCCCGACGTGATTAATCGTCTGAAACAAAGAGTATCCCTGCCCGACATTGTCCACAAAACAATGCTCACGTATGGCATATCAGAATCGGCGCTTGCCGAAAAAATCGATGCATGGGAACAGGCTTTGCCCAACGAAATATCGCTTGCCTATTTGCCGAATATCGAAACGGGCGTGAAACTGAGGCTCTCAACGGCAATTCACAATGGAAATGAGATTATCGCTCAACTGTTCGAAAATCTTGCCAACATTCTGGGCAACAGCGTTTACGGCTACGAGCCGGATACTTTGGAATCGGTTGTCGGGAAACTTTTGCGGCGGCGCAAAGCAAGCATCGCAACCGCAGAATCCTGTACCGGCGGAAAAATTGCTCATCGAATAACTTCCATATCAGGTAGTTCGGAGTATTTTCGCGGCAGCGTGGTCGCCTATTCCAACGAGGTGAAAACAAATATTCTCGGCGTCAATCCTTCTGATATTGAGAAATATGGCGCAGTGAGCAGCAAGATTGCCCTGCAAATGGCAAAAGGCGTCCGCAAAGCCCTGAATGCAGATTTTGCCGTTTCCACTACCGGAATTGCCGGACCAGCAGGCGGCAGCAGCGATAAACCGGTGGGAATGTGCTGGTTTGGCGTATCGACGCCGCAGGAAACAATAACGTTTGCAAAACAGTTCGGCATGGACAGAGAGGGCAATATTGCCTCGGCTGCAGCGGTTGCACTTAACGCCATCCGGCTGCAATTGACAGAATTTTAACGGATTAATCCTTATTCGCCCAAGCATCAAGCATAGCCGCAAGTTCCTCTTCCGCAAAATCGTATGTATCATCCACTTCCCAATACATATCAGGCTCTAAAAGTTCCTTTTTGTAGCCTTTAAACTCCCAGTAGCCGAAAGCGTAGTTGAAGCGTAAACAGCTGTATGGCAAAGAACTGTTTATACAGGGACAGTAGGTTTTTCCATGCTGCGAGGTTTGTTGTCCAAACCTGACTCCGAGACGATTCTGCCCAATTATGCGACAAAGAATATCGCCTCCGGAATAAGTTCTTGTACCCTGCAATATCCACAATTTTCCGTCGAACAGCGAATCGTTTTTCACCGGCTTGCTTACAATTTTCAAATCCGGATTTTTCGTTTTTTTGGGTATCCTTTTGTAAACTTCACGAGGGTTAAAAAATACCGTTTCATGCTGAAAATAACCGAACAGAAGAGGCAAAAAATCAACTGCTCCACCAGTGTTTTTACTCAGGTCGATAAAAAGATTATCGATATGATAAAACCGTAAAGAATCGGATAATTCTCTCATTTTCAAATCAAAATCATTCACATTAATTAATGTATTATCCAAAGTATTAAAATATAAAATTGCAATAGACGATTTTGGATACACGGAGTAGGAGCAGGCTTTTATTTTGCGTTTTGCCTGTTTGTATGCCCTGGAACTGTCGATGGAAATTCCTGCCCATACTTCTGTTTTTTCCTCTATATCAATATTATATGGCGGGTGAATATTAAAAAATACCGGCAACATAAAAGGGAAACAGCCCTCAATAATCAATTTTCGCATATTTGGCGACCAGTCAGAAATATAATTGTCGAGAGAATCGTTTAATATACTAATTTGCAGTCCATTGATGGAATTTATTTCTTTTTCTTTTCCTTCGACATTTGTAAAATATTTTTTCTCCCGATAAATTATGTCGGGAAATATTTTTTCTCCGGTATTTTCAAAATGCTTAACTCCTTCTATATGATACGTATCAAGAACAGATTGCACGCGAGTATGCGGGTCAAGAAAAGAATTAATTGAAGACAGAATGTTCTGAAATTCTTTTTTTATCATACAGGTGTTCAACTGTTCGTAGATTGCTTTCTTTTTTTTCTTATATGCCTTTTTACCATGCACATAGTAGGGATTTATATGATATTTTTCAATTGTGGAAAAGAAAAAATCGGCGTCTTTTTTCATCTGTTCGGGCGAATATCGGAACAGACCATCCGGTATTGCCACAAGGCACATATTGTTTGTAATTCTCACATGTTCAAGTTGTTGTGCTACTTTCGCAAGATAAATGCCCTGTTTTTCCAATGAATCTATAAATTCATCAACCGGCAAAGTTTTGGGAACAATCAGCGTATCTACCCGATATTTCGCCTTATTATCCTGAGATTCAGATATAACCGGCAAACCGGAATATTTGCTTATTTCCTCTGCAAGACGGGTTAAATTTGCAGTTCCATAAAGTTGAGCGCAAAATCCATTTTCCGTACATCTCCAACCGTCGCCTCCTCCTTCAATGGCTCTGATTTTCTTGCCGTTCTCTATTCTGCAAATATTATATCTTACAGTGTCCACCAAAACAAGATCCGTTTTCACACCGAATATGGAATCAAGGTCATGAATCAAATCTTTATTGATTTTCGGGAAGGAATCGGAATGCACACGATAGTTAAAATCATATCGGACAGCATATTCCCGCATTTCCTTCGGACAGATAATATCTATCCCCTTCTTCCTGTACGACAGTTCATAAATATCAAGTATCGACAATTTGTTTCCAAAACAAACAGCGTAATTGTCAGAAAAATGCTTGCTGGAAAACTCTGGATCAGCATTTTTACATAATTTATAATGATATTCGGGAGTTTTTTTGTTCAAAATTATTTTTTCCCGGTTCATTATAATGATTGTATCGGCAATCAATAATAAAATAACAAATGATGCTGTGGTTAATCTTTTGTGTTTCACCGTTTTTAATGTTTTAATAAAATCAAATAACTGTTGCAAAGTTAAGTATAAAAATTGAATGGTACAAATGTGTGAAAACGGGGCTAAAAAAAAGATTGAGGTGCTATTGATTTATGCAGAAAACTCTGCTATGTCCAAAGTCCGCAGGGACGAAACTTTATTAACCGCTGGCTTTAGCCTGCGGAAGGCGACTACCTCTACATTCTCACCTGAAAGTCCCGCAGAGACGGCACTTTAATAAATAACTGATTAATTGAATAACTGATTAATGCCTGCAGCTGACAGGCTGGGACGTAAACGGCTCAGTCTGTCAGCCGCAGCGGCATTAATCACTAATCATTAATCATTAATCACTGAATAAAGTGTCGTCCCTGCGGGACTTTTGATTGCTTTGACATGCATTTCATAATAATATTGTTATAGATATTTTATCAATAACACCTCAATATTTTTTTCAACCGCATTAAGCGCTTCAATCTTTTTTCACCGGCTTAAAATTTCTGTCAAAATCCCGATTTATTCTGTTGTATGTTCGGAAATCGAGCCTGCAGGAGCAAAAAATTTCAGATTTTTTTGATGAAATTTTCAAGAAAAATGCATGATTAAATCGCTGTTCGACACGTAAATATAGATATTGTGGAAAACAACTGAATAAAATTTTTTGTTTGCAGATATATGTATTTCAAAAAAAACATGTACTTTTGCACCGAAATTTTACATTTAATATTTATACGATGAATAAAGTAAAGATTGGAATTAACGGCTTCGGTCGTATAGGGCGTCTGGTTTTTCGCGCCGCACAAAAAAGAGATGATGTTCAGATTGTTGGCATCAACGACCTGATTGACGTCGAATACATGGCATACATGTTAAAGTATGATTCTATTCACGGTCAGTTTGATGGCACTGTCGAAATCAAAGACGGAAATCTGGTAGTAAACGGAAATGTTATCCGTGTAACGGCAGAAAAAAATCCTGCCGATTTGAAATGGAGCGCTGTTGGCGCAGAATACGTTGTGGAATCGACTGGTCTGTTCCTTTCCAAGGATAAGGCTCAGGGACACATCGATGCAGGCGCAAAATACGTGGTAATGTCTGCTCCCTCGAAAGACGATACCCCCATGTTTGTATGCGGCGTAAACCACAACTCATATCTTAAAGGAACACAGTTTGTTTCCAATGCATCATGCACCACAAACTGTCTGGCTCCCATTGCAAAAGTATTGAACGACAAGTTCGGTATTACCGATGGCTTAATGACTACGGTTCACGCAACTACGGCAACTCAGAAAACCGTTGACGGACCTTCGGTAAAAGACTGGAGAGGCGGCAGAGCAGCTGCGGGAAACATAATCCCCTCATCCACAGGCGCAGCAAAGGCTGTTGGCAAAGTAATCCCCGAACTGAACGGAAAATTGACGGGCATGGCGTTCCGCGTCCCCACTCTCGACGTTTCTGTTGTTGACCTCACGGTAAATCTCGCTAAACCTGCCACTTATGCAGAAATTAAAGCAGCAATGAAATCCGCTTCCGAAAATGAACTTAAAGGCATTCTCGGATATACGGAAGACGAAGTTGTGTCGTCGGACTTTATTGGCGACGCCCGCACTTCGATTTTCGACGCAAAAGCCGGTATCGCTTTGACCGACAAATTTGTTAAAGTGGTTTCATGGTACGATAACGAATGGGGCTACTCAAACAAAGTCGTGGAATTGATTCTTCACATGAAGAAAGTGAATGGATAAACGGTATCAAATTAAATTATTAATAGATGTAAGGGCTTTCCGGTTTCGGGAAGCCTTTACTGTTTATATATGTCTGTAAATAAATTCAATTACGAATTACGAAAAGAACTTCGTGCCTTCTTCGTGGTTATTCGTGTAACAAAAAAATATTGTCTAAATCTTTTTTTGAGGTGCTATGAAAAAATTTTTTTATAAGGAAAAATTGCCTGCGGCGGTCAGTGCTTGCGGCGGAAAGTCCCGCAGGGACTGCACATTATTAACCGGTGGCTTTAGCCTGCGGACTCATGCACCACGTAGCCCAAGTCCCGCAGGGACTGCACATTATAATCGACAAATCCCACATTCCGTCCCTGCGGGACGGTGGTTACGAGGCGGGGATTGCGTTTTCTACCAACATTCCGTCCCTGCGGGACGGTTTGTTCCGTGGCAATCTCTTGACCGGCAAACACCGTAGAGACGGGGCGCGCCCCGTCTCTACATTGCCACGCACAACGCCGTCGCAAACAATCTTCGCAGAGACGCACGCCGTGCGTCTCTACATCGTCGCAAACAATCGCAAACAATCACAAACAATCGCAAACAATCGCAAACAATCACAAAAATCACGCTGAAATCACAGTTCGGACAACCGCCGCAGGCGCTGACCACTGACCACTGAAAACTGATTTGAAAAGTGATCCAGCTGGGATTCGAACCCAGGACCCCATCCTTAAAAGGGATGTGCTCTACCTGCTGAGCTACTGAATCTTTCAAAAGCGGGCGCAAAAGTACTGCTTTTTTTGTAATCTGCAAACTTATGTGGCGAAAAATATTTGCAATCGATAGTTTTCGACTGTCAATTGCGTTGAAACAGAGAATAATAATGAGGCGCAAAATATTTTTTAAAAATCGGGTTGAATGGCGCTTTTTGTATCGAAATCACTAATAAAACTGTCGGCATTACCCGAAAAACCGTCGATATTTTCGCTGTTCATTTTCGACCCGACCACCATTTCGTTGGCGTCGGAGGACAAAATACCCGGGTCGGCGAGGTCGTAGAATTTTGCCTCTTCGCTGCGGAATCGCAGTTTGACCTCGCCCACAGCGCCATTGCGGTGTTTTGCCAGAATAATTTCGGCAATTCCCACCAGCGAGTTCTGGTTTTCGTCTTCGTAGAAACCGTAATATTCGGGGCGATGAATAAAAGCCACCAGGTCGGCGTCCTGTTCAATTGCGCCCGATTCGCGGAGGTCGCTGAGTTGGGGGCGTTTGTTGCCGCCGCGCGTTTCCACCGAACGGTTCAACTGCGACAGGGCTATGATAGGCACTTTCAGTTCTTTGGCTATGGCTTTGAGCGAGCGCGATATTGCCGACACTTCCTGTTCGCGCATTCCTCTCATTTCGGGTGGTCCGGACATCATCTGCAAATAGTCGATAATAATTATTTTGATATCGTGGGTCAGCACTAATCGGCGGGCTTTGGAGCGAAATTCGTAGATCGACAGCGCGGGCGTGTCGTCGATATAAATTGGGGCTCTGTTGAGCGCCTGTAATTTGATTTCCAGCTGATGCCATTCAAAATCGGCAAGTTTGCCGTTTCTGATTTTGTCGGATGTCAAGCCTGTTTCGCTCACCATCAAACGTTTTACCAGACTGACGGAGGGCATTTCGAGCGAAAAGAATGCTACTCCCTTGCCAAATTCCACCGCCATCGAGCGAGCCATCGACAGCACAAAGGCGGTTTTGCCCATCGAGGGACGGGCGGCGATAATGATTAAATCGGCGGGCTGCCAGCCGGAAGTGATGCGGTCGAGCGAGGTAAAGCCCGAAGGTATTCCGCTGAACCCGTCTTCGCGCAGCGCGTTCTCTTCCATTTCGTGGATTGCCGTTTCGATAACGCTTTCGATATGCAGCGTTTCGGTGGTTGTGTTGCCATCGGCAATATCGAAGATTTTCTGCTGCGCCGAATCGAGCAAATCTTGCACGTCGTTTTTGTCGTCAAAGGCGTCGTGCTGTATTTCAGAGGAGATTTCGATAAGTTTGCGCTGGATATTTTTCTGTGCAACAATTTTTGCGTGATACTCGATGTTTGCCGCCGAGCCTACTCTGCCCGACAGATAGGCGAGATATGCCGCGCCGCCAACAAAATCCAGATTGCCATCCTTTTTCAGTTCGTTGGCAACGGTATAAATATCCACCGCTTCGTGCCGAGACGAGAGATTCAGAATAGCCTGATATATTTGCTGATGTGTTTCGAGATAAAAGCTGCCTGTCGATAGAAATCCCTGAACATCAACAATTGCGTTCTTTTCGAGCATCAATGCGCCCAGCACGGCTTCCTCCATATCGATTGCCTGCGGCGGTGTTTTACCTGCTTCAAGCGCGCTCATTTCCACCTGATTCAGTTTCTGTCGTATTATTTTTGCCATAATTGAATATTGTCAGATAAAAACAGGAAACCGCCTTTGTGCGACAGTTTCCTGTTGAGTTAATATTGTAAAAAACAATATGTTTATTCTTTTATTGCTTTGACGCCGGGCAGTTCAATTCCTTCCATATATTCGAGCAGCGCTCCGCCGCCGGTGGAGACGTAACTGACCTCAGAGGCAAGGTTAAACTTATTGATAGCGGCAACGGAATCGCCTCCGCCTACCAGCGAATATGCGCCTTTGCCGGTGGCTTCGGCAACGGCTTTGCCAATTGCAAGAGTGCCGGCGGCAAAAGTTTCTACTTCAAAAACGCCCACCGGACCGTTCCACAGAATGGTTTTCGAGGCAAAGAGAACGTTTTTCCAGATATCGATACTTTGCATACCGGCGTCCAATCCCTGAAAGCCTTCGGGAATTTTGTAAATATCAAAAACCTGTACATCAACGGCGGCGCCGTTCATCACCTCGTCGAATGAGGCTCGGGTTGCGCAGACATCGACGGGGAGATAGATTTTGACATTTTTTTCGTCGGCGGCTTTCAGTATCTTTTTTGCCAGTTCGACGTCTTCGCAAAGCGAGCAGCCGATATTGCCACCAAGCGCTTTGATAAAGGTAAAGCCCATTCCGCCGCCAATGATGAGGTTGTTCACCTTGTCGAGCAATTTTTCAATTATTGGGATTTTGGTTGATATTTTCGAGCCGCCCAAAATAGCCGTAAAAGGACGTTCGGGTGCGTTCATCACCTTTTCTATAGCCTCGATTTCGCCGTTCATAATATAGCCAAACATCTTGTCGTTGGGGAAATTGCCTGCAATCAACGTTGTTGAGGCATGAGCGCGGTGGGCTGTGCCAAACGAGTCGTTCACATAACAATCGGCAAAACTTGCCAGCCTGTTTACAAACTGTTTCTGTTTTTCCTTCACCGTTTTTTTTGCGGCGGATTTTTCGTCGTCGGAAGCGTCGGCTGGCAAATTGCGAGGTTTACCTTCCTCCTCTTCGTAGAAGCGCAGATTTTCGAGCAGCAGGAACTCGCCGGCTTTGAGGTTTTTCGCCATTTCGGCGGCTTCGTTGCCAACACAGTCGCCGGCAAAAAGCACTTTCTGACCAATCAGTTTCTCCAATACGGGGATAATGTGTTTGAGCGAAAAATTATCCGACACGCCCTTCGGACGTCCCAGATGCGACATGGCAATAATGGAGCCTCCGCCGGCAAAAATTTTTTTGATAGTAGGCACGGCGGCACGGATGCGAGTGTCGTCTGTAACCTGAAATTCTTTGTTCAAAGGAACGTTAAAGTCGAAACGGACAATCACCCGTTTGTTCTTAAAATTATATTTGTCAATAAATTGCATAATATATATAGTTTAAATTGATGCTGCAAAAGTAGATATTTTCTTTAAAAAAACCATCCAAATGAAATATTTTTTTTGAAAAAAGTTTGAGGCGCTATTTTTTATGCTGATGCAGCTTGTCGTCGCACAAGCAAGTCCCGCAGGGACTTTATTAGTGATTAGTGATTAGTGATTAATGCCTGCGGCGGCGGACAGGCTGAGCCGTTTACGTCCCAGCCTGTCCGCCGCAGGCATTAATCAATTAATCAATTATTCAATTAATCAGTTATTTATTAATAAAGTCCCGCAGGGACGATACCGGCATAACCCTTGTTCGGACAAGGTTTTACCTTGTCCGCTCTATCCACGCAGGCTGTGCCTGCATTTGCATCTTTGTTGGCAGGCGCAGCCTGCCAAGATAAACCGGACGAGGCACAGCCTCGTCCGAACAACGGTATAATGAGGTAATGAGGTTGTGTTCAATGTGTCATTCCCCTTGTTCGGACAAGGTTTTACCTTGTCCGCTCTATCCACGCAGGCTGTGCCTGCTCTTGCATCTTTGTTGGCAGGCGCAGCCTGCCAAGATAAACCGGACGAGGCACAGCCTCGTCCGAACAACGGTATAATGAGGTAATGAGGTTGTGTTCAATGTGTCATTCCCTTGCTACTGAGGTTGTTTTGTTAAGAAAATAAGGTGAAAATGAGGTTTTAAAATCCGCAAACACCAGCGCGTCAAACATTCCCTCCTTCGGAGAGGGCAGGGGGTGGTTTCTTGCCATTCACAAAAATCACCCTAAAATCACAGTTCAGACAATGCGCAGCAAACAAATCCTGCCAATCCTGAAAATCTTGCAAAAATCGTGGTTCAGACCATTGAGGTTGTTTTGTTAAGAAAATAAGGTAAAAATGAGGTTTTAAACATCGCAATCACCAGCGCGGCAAACATTTCCCTCCTTTGGAGAGGGCAGGGGGTGGTTTCTTGCCATTCACAAAGATCACAAAAATCAACCTAAAAACCGAAAATTTCCATCCAAAACTCCGGCAACGGAGCAGAAAAAAACAGCAAATAACAAAAAAATGAAAATTTTTTTACGTTATTAACAGTGTGAAAAACACTAATTTGGCTCATCATGACGAGAGAAAAATAAAAAATGCTTAAAAAAAATTTGCAGATATGAAAAAAGTTCGTACTTTCGCGGAATTAAAATAAATATTAATTTTTTAAATTTTGTAAATATGAGCAAAAGAAAATTTTTAAGTTTCAAGCCGATTGCAGGCACTATTTTAGGTCTCGCAATCTTGGCAATTACGGGGTTCAATATACATCTCGTAATGGAAGGACAAAAAGATTTTTTCTCTTCTAATGTTACAGATAAAAGGCTGACAGCGTTGTCGCAAGAAAATGGGACAGAAATACTTCAACGTATTAGAACCAGCTGTAATTGTCGAACCCGGACAAATTATTTTGTTGGAATAAGCATCTTGTCTTGTGAAGACTATGTCTGGTGTATTCCCCTGACACGGCTTGCGTGTGCTTTAACAAATTGTCCGGATGGAGCATATTGTAATTAGCCCTTAATTGTTCAGGCGAATATTCGCCTGAACAATTTTTTTAACTAAAAGATGAAAAATGAAAAAATGTATATTTTTATGGGTGTCTTGTGTTATTTTCAGTACATGTGCAACAAAGCAAGAATTGACCACAGATATATCCCTTACTGACATATCCGGTGAAGTCAATTTTACGGATATGTTTGATGATTTTATCTATATTCCGCTGGAAACATCGGAGAAAAGTCTATTTAGCACTGTAAACAAGATGATTGTACACGAAAATAAATTTTATATTATGGATATGGTCAAAATGAAACAAATATTTGTTTTTCATAACGATGGTACATTCAGCCATACCATTGGATCTAAAGGCGAAGGACCTGGTGAATATATGAACATAGAAGATTTTACAATAGATACGGAAAATAACAGAGTGGTTGTTTTATCTTATCCTTCAATTATATACACCTACGATATGTCAGGTGTTTTTATGGAAAGAAAGGTAGTGTCGAATGCAATGCTTTGGAGTATATGTAATTACGAAAACGGCTTTATCTGTTCAACAAATCATCAATCGGCAACATCGGGAGCAGATGCTCGTTTGATTTTTATGTTTGACAAGAATTTTAATCTGCAATACAAATTGTTTGATGTATTGCCTGTTCAGGTTGCATTTCCGTCGTTCGTACATCAGCCACTGTTGAACAGTGAAACAGGAGTGATTTATTGCGATAGTTTTACATCAAAAATATATTTTATAAATACAGAAAAACCATCGGATTCTCAATCTATTAAATTGGTATTGAACGATGAAGCGCCAGCATCGGTATATGCCGACCCGATGAAATTTATAACCAATCAACAACATTACTCTTTCTTTCTCTCCTTCTATTTTGCCGATAATGTTTTATTCTTATCATTTGCCGATAAAGGAAAAGAAAATGTATTGATTAAAGATTTCAATACAAACAAACAAATAGTTTCGCATGTGCCTTTTGGATGGTTCAATATCTTGTTTCATCAAAACGGAGATTTATACTCGTGTATCGACCCGCTGAGAATATTGGAAAATAAGGATAAATTTCCAATATCAAACGACACAAAATATATGTTGGAATATGATGGCAATCCAGTGATTATAAAATTTAAATCAAGAAAATTATAAAGATGAAAAAAATTTCTGTTATTAGTTTAATTATATTAATGATTCTCTCGGTAATTGCGGTGTTTGTTCAACAGGCAACAATTAACATACTTCATAAAAGGTGTAATGATTTTGATAAAATAATATTTTTGCAGGCTGATAGCCTTGTTAAGATGATTGAACTTGTTAAAAACTCCAATTTGATGAATTGTTCACAAATGGAAAATTGTATAGTGTGGAATAGTGCCACAAAGGAGCCTGTACATTTATTTACACTAATTAATCATTCTTTTAATAATACAATCATCATCAGGTTAAGTGATACAAGTTGTAGTACTTGTAATCAAAAACAAATACAAATGATTAAAGAATTACCTGATTATACTAATCTGCTATTAATCTCTAATATTTCTAATCTTAGAGAATTACGTATTTTTTTGCGTGAAAATAGTATCAAACAAACAGTTTATTGGATAGATAATCAGAATAAATTATTTAGAGAAGATGATATTTCAAAAATTCTTGTAATGAATGTAAAATCGGACGGTACTATTTTGCGTTCTCATTATATTGATGAAAATACTTTGTCCTTAATAAATTTAATTATCAAACAATAGGCAAAACAACGGAAATAAAGGTAAAAATAACGCCCGAAAAGCGGGAATATTTTCACAAAACCGTTACAGTTCACTGCAATACGGAAGGCGGTAGAATTGTGTTGAATATAAAAGGCTCGGTAGAAAAGTGATTTTTATAATAATAGATAATTACTCCGAAGGAGTTCCATATCAATAGAATACAATTGCGTCGGCTGCAATATGGAATTCCGTACAGAGTTTCACCGCTTGTGATATTCGGATGTTTCTATTGATATGAATGC